>JAYVFX010000448.1:0-3590 GCA_043772795.1 Deltaproteobacteria bacterium | reverse complement strand
GAGTGAAGAAGCCGACGTCGCCGTAGAGATGTTACGTGAGGAACAGCCCACCCTGCGGATTACTAAAACTAACTGTTATTGGATGATTGAAGGCGAGGGCAAGATTGAAGTTGACGTCACCGCCGTTGGTGAAAGGCTTGGCCGTGACCTCGATGTGCCAGCGTTTTTGGTGGTGATGACCAGCTACTACGGGCGTGCACAGGTGACGAATAATATGTTTGGGGTATATTCGGAGATGTTGCAGCTGGAAGAATAAGTTTCACGTTTCTGGTTTCAAGTTTTCTACTGACTACTGTTTTTGGAGGACCCATGCCACGCAATCTGATCAAAGCACACGACAAAATCAAAGGCCTGGAATGGACGCCGACGTACTTCCAACCTGAGGTGAAATACGAAACCAAGTTTCACATTCCCAAGAAAACCAAAGATCCCTTTCGTCATCTGATTCGCGATTACATGGCAATGGAAGCGGAGAAGGATAATCGCCAATATGGCTTCCTTGATGGTGCTGTGCGTATGGATAATCCCAATCAGGTTGAGCCTCGCTTCGCTGAGTCGTTAAAACCGGCGCTGGCGATCCTTCCCTTTGCCGAATATGCCGCCGGTAAGTGCCAAGGAATGCTGATTAGTACGGTCGAGAACGAAGAGCTACGCAACGGCTACTTAGCGCAGATGCTTGATGAGGTCCGTCATAACCAGCAAGAAATGTATCTAACTCGCTATTACATGAAGCATTATGCTGACCCTGCCGGGTTCGACGTGAGTCAGAAAGGCTTCGGCGAACATTTCCTCGGTTCAGCAGGTCGGTCGTTCATCGAAACGTTTATTGCCGGTGATCCGATTGAGTGCGCGATCAGCCTTCAAGTGGTAGGTGAGACCGCTTTCACTAACCCACTGTTTGTTGCCTTTCCCAATACTGCGGCAGCGAACGGTGATCACGCCACACCGACGGTGTTCCTCAGCATTCAGTCAGACGAAGCACGCCACATGGCGAACGGCTACGCCACGCTAGCGGCGGCGCTGTCTGATGATCGCAACCTACCGCTTATTCAAGAAGCGCTCGATAAATATTTCTGGCGGACGCATAAATTCATCGATTCGTTCCTGGGGACGCTGACTGACTACTTTAGTGTCAATCACGTGCAGGCCTACAAGAACATGTGGCAGCAATGGATCATTGAGGATTGGGTTGGTAGTTTCATTGCTCGACTGGAGAAGTTTGGTCTCAAGCCGCCTCGCTGGCTTCCCCAAGCACAGGAGAACATTTCCTGGATGCATCATTCAGTGGCGATGTCGGCGTTCGCGTTGTGGCCAGTCTCCTTCTGGCGCTATGACGTTATGACCGAAAAAGATTGCGCGTGGTTTGAAGAAAACTATCCTGGTTGGTACACGCACTATGGCAAGTTCTGGGAAGCGTATCGTACGATGACCGATCCGAAGAACGAACAAATTCCTGCCCAACTCTTCCCTAGCCTGCCGCCGCTCTGTCAGGTGTGTCAGTTACCCTGTGTGTTTCCGCGCCCGGACATCAACACCATACGAATAGTGGAGAAAGCAGGCAAGAAACGCGCTTTCTGTTCGGAGCCATGTGAGTGGGTATTCGATCTCGAACCGCAACGCTACCTTGGCTATCAGAACTGGTACGAGAAATTTGACGGTTGGGATCTCGCTGATGTCGTGACGAAACTTGGCTACATCCGACCGGATGGCAAGACCCTGATCGCCCAACCGCATCTCAAGACAGAAAACATGTGGACCATCGATGATATCCGACGACTGAAGTATACGATCAAAGATCCCCTTCGATAGTAAAACGGGCGAAAAGGCAAAAAGGGGAAGAGGCGAAAAGGAAAATCGTAAAGAAAGAATACTTTCTTTACCCCCTTTCCCCGTTTACCCATTTGCCCTTTTCCCCCCTCGCATATGCCGTACACCATCACACTTCTCCCGTTCGAAAAACAATTCACCTGCGGTGATAACGAGACCATTCTGCAAGCTGCCATCCGTCAGGGGTTTAACCTGCGTTACGGCTGTAAGCATGGCGGCTGCGGAATGTGCAAAGCGCAGGTGGTTGAAGGGGAGGTGGATAATACCGAGGCGTCCAGTTTTGCCCTGCTCGATTTTGAAAAGCAGCAAGGGCTGGCCTTGTTGTGCTGTGCGTACCCAGAGAGTGACGTCAGCATCGAGTTGTGGGATTACGACGAGGCTGACCTCGTCTCTGAGTTTGCGGTCGGACAGTTCGAGGCCGAAGTTGAAAAGATCACTGAACTAACCCACGACATTCGTGGCATGCACCTGCGGTTGATCGAGCCGCAACGCATCGAATTTAAAGCTGGGCAATATGTCGATCTGCTTGTCCCAGGGACGAATGAATGGCGGTCGTACTCAATGGCAAACCCGCCCAGTCGGCGTAATGAAATCGAGATCATGGTCAAACTGATGCCCGGTGGATTGTTTTCCACCTATATTGAGCAGCAACTCAAACCCGGCGAGCGACTCTCCTTACAAGGACCGTACGGTAACTTCCATCTGCGAGATACGCAACGCGAGGCGATTTTTGTTGCTGGTGGTTCAGGCATGGCGCCGATTCTGTCGCTGCTGCGAAATATGGTCGAACAGAAAGACTCACGACCGGTGACCTACTTCTATGGTGCTCGAACCCAGCGTGACTTATTCCTGCTCGATGAACTGCACAGCTTTGAACAACAGTTGCCCCACTTTCGTTTTATTCCTGCGTTGTCTGAACCAACGGCAGAAGATGCTTGGTCAGGGGAGACCGGGCTGATCACTGACGTGGTGAAACGTATTGTCCCGCGTGGCAGCGAGAAACAAGCCTACATGTGCGGACCAACGGCGATGATCGATGCTGCGATTGTCGTATTGCAAAAATTAGGGCTTGAAGAGAGCGATATTTTCTACGATAAGTTTGTCACGAAAGCTGATACAGCTTATAAGAACTCGTCCTGATCCAGCGGAAGAGTGTTCACGTAACACGTTTCACGCAGTACGTAAAAGGAGGAACCCATGACTTTCGAAGAGCTCGCCGCGCGGGTGCAAAATCTCGAAGACATCGAAGCGATTAAACGCCTCAAAGCCCGCTACTGCGGCTACTGCGACAACGGCTACGAACCAGATGGAATTGCCTCATTGTTTACTGAAGATGCAACCTGGGATGGTGGGGTATTTGGCAAAAGCGTCGGACGCGAAGCGATCCGCAAATTCTTCCAAGGTGCATCGAAGCTGCTGCCCTTTGCCTTACATTATGTGATGAACCCGATCATTGAAGTGACCGGTAACACCGGCAAAGGCACTTGGTATCTATTCCAGACCTGTACATTCGTTGAAAACAACCAAGCCGTCTGGGGCGCGGCCAAATACTCAGAGGAGTATGTGAAGGTCAATGACGAGTGGAAGTTCAAGAACCTCAAGGTGAACTCCGAGTTCTGGACACCCTACGACCAAGGCTGGGCGAAGAAGAAGTTTATTCAGGATAAGTAGTGGCTACTAATTTATTCGGATCTCTTTCCAGGGGTTGCCAAGAGGGGAAGCTCGTCTCATCCTTAGTCCTCCCTCAAGGGAAGGAGAGGCGA
>JAYVFX010000447.1:0-5129 GCA_043772795.1 Deltaproteobacteria bacterium | reverse complement strand
GGACTTGATCTGCAAAGTGTTGCTCCTGAACGCCTGAATGAGCTTCGAGATCAAGCTAATGCTGTGCAGGACAGGCTGAAAACAGATCCTACCTCTCCTGCTTCTACCGATGAAATTATCGGGCTACTGCTCCAAGCAGCAATTGTGGGCTATTTTGCTGAAGCCAATAAGCTAGATACCATCCTGGCTGGATCATTACACGTCATCAATTTCAAACCAACTGTCGCAGCAGGAATTGCATCGCTAAATCTCAAAGTGAATACACTTTTTGGTATTCCGATTGCAGCACAGACTAACGGATCGATGTCTTTGGATATCGACCGTAATATTACCGTGACAGTTTCTTTAACGGGCAACGTGGAGAATAAACAAATGTTTGTAAGAATGTCTGGCTTCTTACGTTCACAATTGGAAGCCTCTGCGCCTGAGCAAATATTTATTAAATCTAATACGCAGGCCGTTTCTACGACGGTGGTTCTTCGTGTCGCGAACCAGATGCAAATTCCCATATTCAAAATCGACCAAGCCAACGTAAATCAGATCGTCCCCCAACTTCAAGTAGTACAAGCCGTCAAGCAAGATATCATGAATGGTGTGAATGCGGGGAAAATAATAACTATTCCACGACAAGAGATTACTGTAGGTTCGTGGCAAGGTACTGGCTATATTATTGAAGATTCTGATACTGGTTCGGCTGCTTACCTCATTAGTGGAGGACTTGCAGGAGTAGACGCATTCAACGAATTGCTTGCAAAGATTGAAATTGCCTTACTGATAAACAGAGGAATAGGAATAACAGATCCCTTTCTTGCCACTGCTGTGGTGGCAGTTGTTATCGCATGGTTTGCCACTCTTGCGATTTTCGACATAACAAAGAACAAAAAATTATCAACATTTGAAAAAGTTGTTCTGGTCGCAGTGATAGTTTTGATAGTTATAGCAGCTGCATCGCTGGCTGGTGCTGGGCTGGCGGCTGCTGTTCTCAAGAAAACTACCCCGATCTTTCTCCTTTCTGGAATTCTGCTCTCTATAATTGCTTTTCTTATTTTATCTAAATTACGAAGCTTTTTCGAAACTACCAACTTCCAGTCGATGAACGATTCTCTTTTTGTGCGAAAGAAAGATTATAATTCTTCTGCCTGTCGAATTTCTCGGTTCAATTGCGTCGTCAGCGCGTGACAGGCAATTAAGTGTACAGGAAGAGTTAAGTCTGAACTCAAAGACCTTTGGTATCAATAACTCAAGAAATGGAAGACGGTTAATCGTGACGCTGAAATTCAAACCATGTGACCTTGTTCTCTCTCTCTGGGTTGCGCTTAGACAACCCAATGTTACGGCGTCCCCGACATCAAAATTCGCCTATCTTGTGTTGCCTTTCGTTGCCCTTTCGCTGTTGATTCCTACTATGATTAGTGCAGCCCCGATCAATGATGGGGCTGCGTTCCTTGGTTCCCGTCAGCAATCTGACGGTTCCTGGACCAGCACGGAGACCACGCAATTCCATACTACTACCGAAGCCCTACGTGCTCTGCAGACCGTCAACGCAGCCCCTACTGTACGTAGCGCTGCAGCCAACTTCCTCCAAACACAATCACCTCAGAATGTTGATGACCTCGCCCGCCGCATTGAGGCCCTTGCAGCGGAAGGGCGTAATGTAAGCGCGGCTGTAAACGACCTCTTGGCAAGTGCCGATCCGCTTGGCGGTTGGGGTCTCACCTCCGACTTCGTAGCCGATCCCTTGGACACCGCTTTAGCCCTTATCGCGTTGGCCAGTGCAGGCTCTTCTAATACGACTGTGGTTGCTCCTGCTTTGGCGTTCCTCGTGAGAAGTCAAAATCAAGATGGCGGGTGGGGATGTGTGCGAGACGGACCGAGTGAGGTCGCATGTACGGCACAAGTGCTGATCGCTCTGAACGTACATGACAACCACCTGTCTACCGATGCGAAATTCGCTGCGGTGCGGGCACGGCTGTTCTTGAAGGCTGCCCTTCATCCCGATGGTAGCATCGGTGGGAGTGCTGCCGATCCTGTGTACACAACTGCGCTTGCCGTCCGAGCGCTCACCATGCTTGAGAACGAATTAGGCGGGGACCGTCCGAAGGTGATCGCCTATGTAGAAAGCCAGCAGAACCCGAATGGGAGCTGGCGAGGCGATCCGTTTTTGACCGCGCTTGCGCTCCGGGCGCTACATGGTCTTATCAATGTTCCGCTTTGCGGAGATGGAGCGATTAATCGTCCTAGTGAATCTTGCGATGGCATAGATCTCGGCGGGAAGACGTGTGACACGTTTGGTTTTGATGGCGGGACGCTTAACTGTAGCGCGGCATGCACCTTTAACACCAGCGCGTGTATTGCGCCTAACAACCTGCCAGAGATTACCTCTGCTCCTGTGACGAGTGCTGCTGTCGACGAAGTATATCGCTATGATGTTGAAGCGCTCGATCCCAATGCCGATGCTCCATCATTCAAGATGTATTGGACTGACGCTCTAGGAATAGACGGAGTGCCTCAGGTGAGGCGTGCCGATCTTGATGGGTCTAATGTCGAAAATCTGCCTTTGACTGAGGGGTGTACAGCAGGTGGACCAACAGGTGGACCAACTTTATGCGGCCCATGGGGTATTACTATCGACCCGATTGGTCGCAAGCTCTATTGGACTGATCTCTTCGCGTCCGTACGGATTCGACGAGCAGACTTAAATGGATTGGGAGTTGAGAACCTCGTCACAACTGACGTCCCTGCATACGGAATTGCGCTCGACCTTGCCGCTGGCAAGATGTATTGGACGCCTAGCTTTCAGAAAATCCAGCGAGCAAATTTAGACGGGTCGGAAGTAGAGGATTTTATCACCACGGAGTTGTTCCCTAGGGGCCTCGCTATTGATGCCGTCAACCGTAAATTGTACTGGACAACTATTGCGGGCGGTCTTCCAACTATTCAGCGGGCTGATTTAGATGGTTCGAATGTCGAAGTTCTCGTGAACTCGGGGCTGGTCTCGCCTGTTGATATCGAACTCGACCTACAAAATGGGAAGATGTACTGGGTTGATGATCTTCTCGGAACTGTTCAGAGGGCAAATCTCGATGGAAGTAATGTCGAGGTGCTCGTTAGTGGTCAAGGCCAGTCACCTGGCATTGCGCTCGACCTCATCAGTGGAAAGGTGTACTGGACCACCTTTGGATTCGGGAATGGGACAATTCGCCGTGCAAACCTTGACGGGACTAAGGTGGAAGACCTTGTGACGGGTCAGGGTTTGCCCGAGGGCATCGTGCTCCTTCTTGATCCGTCCCCACCGCTCAAGTTTTCCCTTGATGTTGCACCTGAGGGAATGGCTATTGATGAGGCAACGGGCCTGATCCAGTGGACTCCTACTGCTACCCAGGTGGGTGAACACCAAGTAGTCGTCCGAGTGGAAATCCCAGGTGGACTTTTTGTTTTGCAGAACTTTGTTGTGACGGTCCCTCCCATTGAGGGGGGGCCACAGGATAAAGATGGTGACGGCTTCACTGAAGATGAAGACTGTGACGATACGAATCCTGACGTGAATCCGGGAGCGACCGAGATCTTAGGAAACGGTATTGATGATGACTGCAATCCCGGAACGCCAGATGAAGTGATATCTGATGAGTTGGCGTGTACTGTCACAACGGACAAGGTCTCTTACGGCGCGCAGGAAGAGATGCGGGTGGATGTTGTGGTGAAGCGTGTAGGAGGTCAAGGCTCTATTGTCGGTCTACAGCTCCAATTGAATGCCAACCATGAAACAGGCAGTTCGCTAGGAGCAGTGTCAGAGGCTCTTGCCGCGCTCGGGCCTGACGAACGACGAGAGCGGAGTTTCTTCTTCTTGACAGGAGATTCACCGCCAGGAAACGTCACTATTGCCCTCAATGTGACAGCTGATTCGGAAGCCGTGACTTCATGCTCTACACAGACTGTGATTGTCAGTTCTACTGCGCAAGGAGTGCAGTTCGCTGGCGCAATCGAGGTTGATCCGGCGGTCGCTGCGCCGACAGATACAGTCACGACGCGCTACAGTGTGAAGAACGTGGGCAACGTTGCTCTCGATCCTGTTGATATTGAGATCTTGATAGTTAACCTTGCCACGGGAAATGCTGTGGCGACGCTCACGGATTCCTCAATCTTAGCTGTCGGAGCAACCTTCGAGTCGGCCCAACCGATTCCTTCTGGTCTTGCGGCAGGCGATTACCTCGTGATCTTGCAGGGAAGTGCAAACGGCAGTCTGAAGACGATTGCCCATGCTTCTTTACGGATAACTGGACTGGCCAACCAGCCGCCAGTGGCAGATGCAGGTGAGGATCGTAACGTGACGGTAGGTTAACCCGTGCAGCTTGACGGTAGTGAGTCCTTTGATCCCGAAGGACAACTGATCACGTATACCTGGAAAGTGATCTCCGTGCCGACGGGCAGTCAGGTAACGGACTCCGTTCTTACGGATAAGACCAGTCCAAATGCGACGTTCACGGCGGACGTGGCTGGGAAGTATGTTTTTGAGCTGGTGGTCCGAGATGGTCAGCTCGACAGTGCCCCGGATCAAGTCGAAATTACCGCGACAGCGGCTAATGTGCCCCCGAATGCGGAGGCGGGAGCAAATCAAACAGCTTTGGTGGGAACCTTAGTCACACTTGATGGCGGAACGAGTACTGATCCGGATAACGGGCCGCAGCCACTGACGTACAGTTGGGCTTTTGTCCAAGTCCCGGCTGGTAGCACGCGGACCAATGCCGACATCGGGAGTGCCACGCAGGTCCAAGCCAGCTTCGTGCCAGATAAAGTCGGGTCTTATCTGTTGCGGCTGACTGTCTCCGATGGTGCTGGGAGTGATACGGATGACGTAGAGGTTCTGGCCTCAGTGCAAAACGTGCCGCCCATTGCCAATGCCGGAGTTGACCAGCAGGTGACCCAAGGGACAGTAGTGACCCTCGATGGACGCGGCAGTAGCGATGCGGACAATGGCCCGCAGCCGTTGACGTTCAGTTGGCGGTTCGTGTCCAAACCGACGGTTAGTCAGATGACCGATGCTGCGATTAATGGGGCAGCCACCGCTACTCCGCAGGTCACGCCGGATGTCGTGGGGAGTTACGTGTTGGAGCTGGGGGTCTTTGATGGAG
>JAYVFX010000446.1:0-5510 GCA_043772795.1 Deltaproteobacteria bacterium | reverse complement strand
TCTAATTCTTGTTCTCGGGCTACGGTTTTGCCCGATACCTGTGATGCATCAGTGACCTTGGGCGTACGAATCCGCGACGGACCGCGATTCACAAACGGTTCGGATTGAAAATGGCGCAGGTCTTCCAGATCGTCACCCCCTTCCTCCAGGGGCTTGCCTATAATGCGGCAGTTTTTTCCTCCGGCACCGCGACATTCGATCTCGCGAAAAAGGATCGGTCGTCCAAGGATGGCTGTCGTCCAACCGATGGCGCGACCGAGATGCATCCAACACACTGGCTCGGCACTGGGGCCGTAGTGCATGAGATGGCACTCGACCTCGATCGAATCCTTCCATAGCGCTTCGATGTAGACGTGTCCTTTCTCGATGTCGATCTCGACCCGTTCAGGTTCGACGATGACAAGGCCTTCGATCATGTGCAGCCATGGACCGGCGAGGAACACCTCTGCGAGCGGTCGATCCTTACTCACCTTGCGTACCATTTCAGCGTCTTGCGCGCCGGAGGTGTAGCCCATGCGGGTCAGAAGCCCACGTGCAGTATCTGCTCCGAGTGAGTCAATCAGTTCCCGGCGCAGCGCGGCGAAAGAACGGACGTGGAGCAATGCCATGCGCTGGTCATTAAGCCAGATGCGTCCGTCCTCCGGTCGGAAATGGAGCTGATCCCGGAGGTAGTCTATGTCTCGGGGCGGTTGGCCGGTGGTGAGTATCCATAGGGGCGAACGCTACTGGTAAGTGACCAAAACGTCAAGTCTTGTCGAGTCAATTGACCAAATTGTCAAAGTGGTGAGATTGCACGGCGCGTGCGGCACCCCATAAATCCTTGAATTTCCTTCCAATCGACGTGCGAGAGTGCTATGCAGCGAGCTAAGGGACACGTGGCTCAGTGTTTGCTGTGTGAAGTTATGGGAGCGCAGGCGTCTTGCCTGCGAAGAAAGCGCCCGAGACGGTCGCGCTCCCAGATAAAGTAAGGAGGAACAAATCAATGGAGAGTACACGACAAGGCGTTCACTCAAACGGAAAAAATCTAACAATCGGTGTGATCGGTGCTGGCAATATGGGGCGCGCTATTGCGCGTCGTTTGGTTGCTGGTGGGCATACCGTCTATCTCGCGGATACTGACGCCGAAAAACTGAAAAGCGTCACGAGTGAGATAGCAGCGTTTGGCTCAGGCCTCGTCAAGTCGGTTGCCGCGAGCGATGCGGCTATCCAGGGTGACATCGTCGTCTTGGCAACACGGTACAACGTCTCAACCCGGGTCGCCGTGGAGTTCAGCGATGTGCTGCGGGGAAAGACCGTCATTGACATCAGTAATCCGCTCAACGACACGTTCGATGATCTGGTCACTGATCCCACCACGAGCGCGAGTGAAGAGATTCAACGCCGACTGAAGGGAGCACACGTTGTGAAGGCCTTCAATACGACTTTCGCGCCAGTGTTGTTCGCTGGCCAACTCGACGAGGTTGAGCTTGATGTGTTCCTTGCTTCCGACTATGTGGACGCGAAAGCTCAGGTTGAAGCACTGCTACGACCGTGTGGTCTGCGTCCAATTGATGCGGGCGCTTTGAAAAACTCACGTACTCTTGAGCGCATCACGTTGCTGTGGATCGAGCTGCAAGGGCGCTATGGACTGGAATTTCAAGCCACTGTGAAGTTCCTGCCATCTCTGTTAGGAGCTGTGGCAGCGCAGAAAGCTCCAGCGGTCGTCGTTAACGGAGCCGCCGCGACCTCGGACCTCCAAGCCCAGGTCGATGCACTGAAGGCTACTGTCGCTGCCCTTGATGCTCGTCTAGAGTCGATGAGTTCTGCGTTCAGACGAGTCGCCGAACTTGCCCGCTAACGGTGCGAAGGAGAAAATCATGTCACACACACAACCGAATACTTCTTCTGCGGCGTCAGTAGGAAACCGGCAAGGAAACGGCCCTGTGTCACAGCTCGTACACCAGACACAACCGAAAGTCTTGCGCGAGGCGCCGACCGGTAAGCAGTTTCTTGAAAGCCTGCGTGACGGGCGAGTTATCTATTTTGATGGCAAGTTGGTGAAAGATGTCACAACCCATCCTGCCTTCGCGACCAGTGCCCGCTCATATGCGCGCATGTATGACACGTTGCACGATCCAACCAAACAAGATGTGTTAACCTTCGTCACTGAGCGTGGGGCCCGTTCACATAAATTCTACAAACTGCCCCGCACCAAACAAGATCTTTTCGAGGCGCGGGACGCGATTGCTGAATGGGCCCGTCTGAGTTGGGGCACCTTGTCGCGTGGACCCGACTACAAGGCAGCGTTGGTGGGATCTCTCGCTGGTGATGCCGACTTTTACGGCGAGTATGCGCCGAACGTATGGCGTTGGTACGAGAAGATCACTGACGAAGTGATGTTCGTCAATCTGAGTCTGGTCAATCCGGCTGGCGACCGCTCGAAACCTCCGGCTGAACAGCGCGATGTCTACATGCATGTAGTAAAAGAACGTGACGACGGCATCGTTGTTCGCGGTGCACGTCTGGTGTCTACCGGAGCTGCATTTAGCAATGTGAGCTATGTGAGCCAGTATATTCCCATCACCGGACTGGCCGGGGATGAAGAAGATTTTGCGCTTGCCTTTTTTGTGCGGTTCAACGCGCCGGGCATCAAGTTCATCGGGCGTCATTCGTATGAGCATCTGGCTAAGAAGGTCGGGTCACCCTTCGACTATCCACTCTCCAGCCGTTTCGATGAGTCCGATCTCAGTGTTGTGCTTGATGATGTGCTCATTCCTTGGGAGGACGTCATTGCCTACCGCAACCCTACCGTTGTGAACGGCCTTTTCCCGCGCGGTTTCGGCCAGCGCTTTGCCCTGCACGCTGCGACGCGTACTGCGGTCAAGCTCGATTTCATTTGCGGGCTGTTACTACGGGCGACCGAGATGCAGCAACGATCGAACTTCCGTGACGTGCAGATCGCGCTGGGCGAACTCATCGGCATGCGACACAACATCTGGGCGCTCTCTACCGCAATGGTAGCCGATGCGCATCCTGGACCGGGTGACTATTTGTTGCCGAACACCGGATACGCAATGCAATGGCGTAACGTCTACGGCGACATGTTCACCCGCGCCCGCACCATCTTTCAGAATATCCTCTCCGGTAATCTCATCCAGATTCCTTCCTCTGCGGAAGACTTCAAGAACCCGGCTATTCGCCCGTTGCTTGACCGCTACTGGAAGGGTGGGACTGCCACGGCGGAGGAGCGAGTGAAGTTACTGCGCGTGATCTGGGATGTGTTCTTCACTGAGTTTGCCGGTCGCACCGAGGCGCATGAGCGTAACTTCGCTGGCGGTTACGATGCCAATCGAGTTGAGACCTACCAGGCGGCTGAACACATGGGTCACAACGCTAGCTTTAAGGCGATGGTTGATGAGTGCATGAGCCACTACGACCTCAACGGGTGGACTCACCCGACATGGGCAGACGTGCCATGGTCAATCCCTGAAGAGTGAGGCGGTGTTTCAGAAACCCCATGCTCACTTCACAGCACGCAAAGCCCGAGCCAGTTTTCGCGCTCCGCTGCGCAGCTCGGGCGCGTCAAATGCAGCGAACCCAAGGATCAGCCCACGCTGTTTGCCTGGTCCTTGATAGAAACTCGACAGTGGTACTGTATCCACTCCTTCTGCTGCGGCGAGTCTTGCCGCCGGACGGTCGTCTACCCCTCGGGGCAACCAGCCGATCGCGTGTAGCCCTGCGTCTGAAACCTGGACCTCAAGCAGTCCGGCCAACTCCCGTTTCGCTTCGTCTAGCAACACTGCCCGACGTTCCTGGTAAAGGGCGCGCATGCGGCGGATATGGCGTCCGAAATGGCCTTCCGTGATAAACTCGGTCAGCACTGCTTGTTCGATAAGGGGTGGTTGCCCAGCGGCAACCGTTCGCGCTGCGGTGAAAACATCGACAAGTGCGGACGGGACGACCAGATACCCTAATCTGAGTGAAGGAAAAAGTACTTTGCTAAAAGTACCCACATAGATGACCTGCTCCTGCGCGGCGAGCCCCTGCAAAGCTGGGATCGGGCGACTCGTGTAGCGGTACTCACTATCGTAATCATCTTCGAGAATCCAGGCGCGTGCACGCTGCGACCAGCTGAGCAGTTCCAGACGGCGCGCCAGCGTCATCGTATAACCTAACGGAAACTGGTGTGATGGTGTGACATAGACCAGGCGGGCACTCGCAGCCCGTGCAACTCCAGCCTGCACATTGAGTCCTTCTTCGTCTACCGGCACAGGGATGAGACGCGCGCCGGCGGCAAGCAAGGTAGCGCGTACCCCAGGGTAGCCGGGTTCTTCAATCCAGACAGGATCTCCAGGGTCGATCAACAAGCGGGACACAAGGTCGAGCGCCTGCTGCGCTCCAGAGACAATAACAACTTGTTCAGCCTCACAGCGAACGGCACGAGCGCCTGTTAGGTACGCTGCGATTGCGCGGCGGAACGGTAGGTATCCAGCGGGTTCGCCAAAACCGAGGAGATCGCTTGGGTGTCGCCGCCACTGCTTCTGCACGAGCTTTGCCCAGAGATTAAAAGGGAAAGCGTCCACTGCCGGGACGGCCGGCTGAAAGGGCTTTGGCCGTCCTGCCGAGGGAAGAAGAGTTGATATAGTGGTCAGGCCTCTACTGCGCAGAGAAAGAGGATAATGCTTTCTGGCTCGCTGCGCTGGAGAAGGCTGTAGACGTGGAACGCGGAGCGTGTCGTCCGGCAGGGTCCGATTCACATAGGTGCCCGAACCGGGTTCCCCCTGTAGATAGCCTTCGGCGATCAGTTGCTCGACGGCGTTGAGCACGGTGTTACGGGCTACACCCAGCTCTCGCGCCAAGTCTCGCGACGATGGAATCTGCGCTCCCGGAGAAATCCGCCCTGTGAGAATTACATTCCGGAGCTTGTCGTACAGTTGTCGATGCAACGGATCAGGCGAGGCTGCCTCGAGTGCGACCAGCGCGGAAACCAGAGAGGAGGAAATTTTGCTCATGGCAATTACAACGCAAACAAAAAGTGGTCCTATTAAATATCATGTAAATGGCTCTCTTGATAGAACCATTCAACGCCTTTATAGTAGCATCACTAAGAAACATCGCACGAATGCGTGTAGACTGGCATCATAAACAGGAGGTGATACGAACATGCGAATCAATGGAATCGACCCGCAAAACGCACCGGAAAGTGTCCAACCGGTATTTCAGGGAAGTCTCGATTTCTTCGGTCGGGTGATTACGCCTGCTCTTGTAATGGCGCATAGGCCGGAGATTCTCCTCGCCCATGCAACGCTGGGGCAGGCGATCAGTGCCTCGACGGTCGTCGAGGGCCGTCTTAAGACGCTGGTGTCGGTGCGGGCAGCACAAATGGTCGGGTGTCCCTTTTGAGTGGACATCAACTCTGCCGTAGGCAGAGATGCTGGGATCACCGATGCCCAGTTAGAGACTCTGGCCACCTTCGAGACGAGCCCCCACTTTGCTCACCAAGACAAAGCCGTGCTGCGCTATGCTGAAGG
>JAYVFX010000445.1:0-3309 GCA_043772795.1 Deltaproteobacteria bacterium | reverse complement strand
ATGCCCGCCGATGTCCGACAACGAATCCCCTCCTCAGACACACGTAGTGAGTGGCGAGCGCAAGCTCGCCGCGATCATGTTCACCGACATTGTGGGCTTTAGTCGCCAGATGGGGGCGGATGAAGCGCGGATGCTGCGGCTGCTGGACGTCCATAATCAGCTCATCCAACAAGCAGTGATTGCCCATCACGGTCACGTTATCAAAACCATTGGTGATGCCTTTCTCGTGGACTTTCCCTCGGTCGTGCACGCCGTGCAATGCGCCCAACAAGTTCAGCAGCAACTACGGACGCACAACATCGAGAAAGAGAAGGCGGAGCAGATTCACGTGCGCATCGGCATTCACCTGGGCGACATTGTCCAGAAAGACGGGGATGTGTTCGGCGATGGGGTGAACATTGCGTCGCGATTGCAAGGACTGGCCGAGCCCGACACGATTTGTATCTCACAGAAAGTGTATGAAGAGGTAGCGAAGAAGGTGGCCCTCGGTACGGTAGTCTCCCTGGGCAAGCCCAACCTCAAGAACATTGCCGAACGGTTCGCGGTCTATGCGCTGCTGCCGGAGTCTCCGAAAGGGCTACGGCAAACGTTGCAAGTCCAACGCCTCAAGCTTTCCCGACGGGTACGTCCGGTGCACTGGCTGAGCGTCGCCGGCCTACTGCTCGTCATCTGTACCCTTGTCACTGTCCGCCACTTACTCTTTTTGGTCCCCACCTCCGACCTCTCAACTCTGACCTCTCAACTTCCTCTGCCGGATAAGCCCTCCATCGTCGTCCTGCCCTTCGCCAACATGAGCAGCGACCCTGGCCAAGACTACTTCAGCGACGGTATCACCGAGGACATTACGACTGACCTGTCGCGGCTCTCCAGCCTGTTTGTCATCGCTCGCAACTCGGCGTTCACCTATAAGGGCAAGGCCGTGAAGGTACAGGACGTTAGCAGGGAGATGGGGGTGCGCTATGTCTTGGAAGGCAGTGTGCGTAAGGCTGACGACCAGGTGCGAGTCACCGCCCAATTGATTGACGCCACCACCGGCGGGCACTTGTGGTCCGAGCGCTACGACCGGCCGTTCAAAGACATTTTTGCGCTGCAAGATGAGATCGTACAGAAGATCGTCACTACGCTCAAACTCCAGCTTACATTGATGGAGCAAGGACGCCTGGTGCGCAAAACCACGGACGACATGGAGGCCTATGATTTCTACCTGCGTGGAGTGGAGTCTGTTTGGCGCGCGTGGCGTGAGAGGAAGCAAGAGGCGAATGAACAAGCGCAGCAGATGTTTGAGAAAGCCATTGAGGTAGACCCGCAGTATGCCGCAGCGTATGCATTGCAGAGTCTGACCTATACTCTCGGTTGGCTCAACGGCTGGAATAGGACCCCGCAGGTGTTGGAGCGGTGGAGTAAGGTGGTGCGTAAAGCCCTTGCGCTTGATGCATCCTTGCCTGTAGCTCACCAGTCACTGGCTTGGCTCTCGCTCTTTCAGCGGCAGCATGAGCAAGCCATTGCCGCGGCAAAACAGATCATCGCCCTCGATCCGAATTGGGCTGAAGGCTATCAGACTCTGGGCACGATGCTGAACTTTGCGGGGCCGCCCGGGGAGTCCATTGAGTGGATCAAGCAGGCGATGCGCCTCAATCCTCGCTATGGACCAGAGTACCCGTTGACATTAGGTTGGGCGTATGTAATTGCGGGGCGCTATGAGGAGGCGCTGGTCCCTCTCACGCAAGCCCTTCCCCTTATACCTAATAATCTGCAACTCCACTGGGCCTTGGTGATGTGCTACGTAGAGTTAGGGCGGGAAGAAGAGGCACAGGCAGCGGCAGGCGAAATGTTGCGGATTGCTCCGCACTTCTCTACCGAGGCATTGCGGCCATTTATGCTGAACAAAGACCCCGCGCGCACCGAGCACCAGCTTGCCGCCCTGCGCAAAGCGGGGCTGAAGTGAGCAAAGAGCACGGAGCAGGGAGCAAAGAGCACGGAGGGAAGAAGAGGCTGAAAGCTAGAGGGGAAGAAAGTGAAGAATGGGAAGATAGGCTGAAGGTTGGAGGCTGTAGGGAGGGAGGCAATGAAGAGTAAGGAAAATAGCGGTGATGACTTTTAGCTGTCAATCCTCCTGTCCTCATGCTAAGGCTAGGGAAAGTTCTCGTTTAGGAGGATGGGATGGTGCAAATGACCATGCAGGTCTCCGAGGAGCTCGCCGAACGACTACAGCCTCTTGGGACTTGGCTGCCAACCGTTTTAGAACTCAGTCTGGTCGGATTTCGGACCGTGGCAGCAGCAACGGCATCAGAAGTGATCGAATTTCTCTCTCAGAATCCGATTCCCCAAGACGTCCTGGCTTACCATGTCTCCGAACGGGCGCAGACACGTCTTCAACGATTGTTAGCTCTGAATGCTGCTGGAATGTTGGGGGAAGAGGAACAACTGGAACTCGATGAGGTCCAGCGTATCGAACATCTCCTCATCTTGCTCAAGGCACAGATCGCCACACAACTGCATCCGGAGGTGTAATGGCGGCGGAGGTGTCAGTTGGATTGCGCCAACTGGTTGCTGACCGAGCCGGCTCTCGCTGTGAGTATTGTTTGCTACCACAAGCAGTAGCGCTGCATCGGCATGAGCCGGACCACATTGTGCCGCGTCAGCATGGGGGAGAAACGCAGGAGAACAACCTTGCGTTGGCATGTATGCGTTGCAATCGCTACAAGGGACCGAATGTCGGCTCGTTTGATCCGTTCACTAACGTCCTTGTTCCCTTGTTCAATCCACGCACGCAGGTTTGGGCGGAACACTTCAGGTGGGACGAGGCAACGATCCTCCCTTTAACTCCGGAAGGCCGAGTGACGGTGAGGATTCTCCGGTTGAATGACGCCGACCGGCTCGTTGAACGACAACGTCTTCTCGCAGCTGGGTTGTATTTCCCCCCACCAAGGCACGACGATGATCCAAGCTGAGACCCGCAAGCTCGCGGCGATCATGTTCACCGACATCGTCGGCTTCAGCCGCCAGATGGGGGCGGACGAAGCCCGGATGCTGCGGTTGCTCGACGTCCATAACCAGCTTATCCAACAAGCTGTGACTACTCATCATGGCCAGGTCATCAAAACCATTGGTGACGCCTTTCTGGTGGACTTCCCCTCGGTGGTCCACGCCGTGCAATGCGCGCAGCAGATTCAAGCGCAGTTGCGGGTACACAACGCCGAGCAAGAGAAAGCGGAGCAGATTCACATCCGCATCGGCATTCATCTGGGTGACATCGTGCAGAAAGACGGCGATGTGTTTGGCGATGGGGTCAACATTGCCTCACGGCTG
>JAYVFX010000444.1:0-6662 GCA_043772795.1 Deltaproteobacteria bacterium | reverse complement strand
CATGCTCCACCTCCTATCTCCCTCCCTCTGCCGATTGCGCGATACTCTCATGGATCTTGGCAAGCGATTGCGCTTCCTGCGCAGCTTGACCCAGGGAGTCGGCCAATTTGCGGCAGTGCTCTGCCCACTCGTAATGATGGCTGGCCCAGGGCATCTGACCGCCCGCTTCACTCGCTACTTTCTTTGCCAATCCGGCATGTTGCTCGGCTTCGCGTTGGAACCTGGCTCCCTCTGCCTGATAAAAATTCGCAACGGCTTTATGATCAGCAGGCGTTTTTGCAGCAGTAATCATCTGCTCGAGGTTTTTATCTTCCGCAGCAAGAGCGGTAGAATAGTGACTGTACATTCCAAGAGTGAACACCACCCCCACAATTCCAACCTGTTTCCACACGGTCATATTGGGACTCCTTCTTGTTGCTCTGTTGTATGTATGAATAGTCGTGCCTATCGGCTCCCGATTACGTCGCCATCAGTGGTTCCTCATGGCTGCTCCTCCTTCCTCCCTCCATCTCCCTCAAAAGATCATGTCGTCTGCTTATGCCACTCTGTTAAAACTGTTGGTGTTTTCGCCTCGGTGATCATCAGCACGGCAATTGCGGTGCTGATAGCTGTCCATATCTTCATACTGTTCCTCCTATCTGAAAGTTCTGTAGATGGTTCGTCGCAATACGACACAGCCTGCCCCTGGAGTTATTCGGGACGCTACCCGAACGTGCACGAACACATAGGAAAGCGAACGCCTTCCTACCCGAGCAGACGCTCTATGAGAGAGGAGGGATCAAATGAGAAAGGTGGCGTGGACAAGATACAGGGGGGGCGGGCGAGAAGAATGGGGCGCAGGAATCTTGTGAAGAGATAGCGCTCTGGCGACGACACTCGTCGCATCAAATGGCAAGAAGAAACGTACAAGCAGGGGGAGGAAATCGGTAGAGGCAAAAGAACTCAAAAGCGCCTTATTTTGCCCACCCCTGAATTCACAGCAGAGGGGTTCGGGCGTCGTCCCATGATCGGCAGTAAACGGAGGAGAAGGGAGCATCGCGCTGGAAGGCCGCTTGCAATGTTCAGGGACAGCGGACTGACCCGGCCCCGATTGGCGCAGCGTATCAGCATGAACGAATGGGCACACGGTGCAGAGGTTGAGAAAATATCCCACCAGGGATAACACTACCCCCCAGCTTACGCGCCGTTGTCTTGGTCCTGTTTTTGATACCGTGCGAGTCATCATAGGTGGGCTCTCTGTATTCTGAGCAACCCTTGTGCCAGCTCTTCCCTTTGAGAAACGTACAAAGGAAAGCGAAAGAACGCGTTATTTTCTCAAGAACAAGAAATTTCTTTACGCGTCTTCCTATTTTTGCGAATCTTTCTCACATAGTTAAATTTTGATTCTCTTTCTTCTTCATGAGACAGTAATGCCTGCGCCCCGCGCTGTCTGTGAAATTCGTGCTACAAATGTTGGAATCTTGCGATAATCGATCGTGCCCCTCCCACCTGCAGTATTCGCTCCGCGAGATCTGCGCTACTTTCAAGATCTCTAAGACCACACTTTATCGTTACCTCCTTGCCGAAGCCAAAACCCACAAGCTGTGAGGGAACGGTTGTGACTGAGCAATGCGGCACACCCGTAGTTGATAGACGACGGGTGTGGCTCTGCGGAGTGAGCCCGATGGTCTGGCGACGGCTGTTGGTGCGGAGCGACAACACGCTTGCCGAGTTGCACCACGTGCTGCACATCGCCTTTGCGTAGAGTGATGACCATCTGCCTTGTTTTCGTATTCACGGCAAGGAGTATGGGATTCCGCACGTTGGGGGCATGAGTTTTTCTGACGATGCAACCACAGTGCCATTGGCGCGGTTTCGACTGCGGGCACAGGAGCGTTTCTTCCATGAGTATGATTTCTATAAGCACTGGGTCCATAAAGTTCACGTCGAGCAGCTCCTGACGCCTAATCCCACAGGGACCTCTCCTCTGCGTACGGGTGGTGAGCGGGCAGCCCCACCGACATCCACAATGGAAGGGCTACGGTGTCGTCGTGCTGTGCGTCATCCCCTCATGGCCTTTCCTCTGACCAGGGGACGCGAAGCGGATCTCACTAGCCGTTAGCGTATCCCCTTCCCCAGTCGCTTCCACGACGACCCGGGCGCCGACCTTCAGATCCGCATCCGTAGCCGTCGCCTTTCCCTTGCGGTACTTCGTCTCTTTCGTTAACAAGATCGAGAGGGTCTTCCCGTCCTTGGTCTTGACTACCACGTGCTCGGCATCCAGGGTTACTACCGTGCCCATGACGTGCGTCGCGCCGCCATGCGCGAACGCCAGTGTATGAACGAATACAAAAACACATACCGTGAGTGTGCTTATATGCTTGAACATAACGATCTCCTTTCGCTTGGATTGCTTAATGATGATGTTGTGGGACTGTCGAGGGACCGTCTTCGCCTTGTAGAAACTTTTGCTCCTCTTCGTCTTCCGTCATTTCCTCGGGACTTTTGGGGTTCAGTTTTTTCATCTCTTCCAGTTCCTCTTTGCTGAGCTTGGGTAGATGTCGGATAAAGTGAACCAACTTCCAGCTATCTTGATCTTCTTCCGGTGGACCGTCCCCCCAGGCGGGCATACCGGTGAGGCGAATGCCGTTGTGAATGATGTAGAACAACTCCCCATCAGAGAGGTCCTGCGTGTCGGATTGACGCATGTCCGGCGCCTTGGGGTAGAGATTCTTTCCAATCTCGGTCTGCCCGCTGCCATCGTTAGCGTGGCAGAGCGCACAGTGGTCGGCAAAGTGCGCCCGCGCCTCTGCGAGTACTTCCGGTGTGACTGGGACCGGATTCGGTGCCTGCCGCGCGCTGCGGGGCACGGCGAGATGCCGCAACCGGCGGGCGACAAACGCCTCGACGGCCGTTGGCCGGTCGCGGGCACTGAACCCATGTTGCACGAACAGCCACAGAGCGGTGACTCCGCCGGCTATCACCAGTACGACAAAGGCAAGTCCGATTTTGTACCGTTTGCTCATCACTCCTCCTTCCAGGGACTATCAATTACAATGTCTCAGTGCTTCTTTTTCATTCGCCACAGAAACTACTGCCTTTCTCCCGCACACTGTAAAGCCCAGTGTGGGATTTTTCCTGCAACCAACTGCGGCGCCACTTTTTTCAGGGTTGAACGGTCCCCCACGACCGTGAGAACAGTCTTTTGTGGCTGGACGTATCGCTGCGCAGCCTGCTGGATGTCAGCTGTTGTGACGCGGTCGAGCGCGGTCAGCAGGCGTTCGGGCGGCTCCTGCTCGGCGTGAAGCGCGTCGTATCTGGCAACAAAGTGAGAAAGCTCCGGGAGATTTTCCATCGCAAAGTAGAACCGTGCGGTCGCCTGTTGTTTGGCGCGTGCCAATTCTGCGGCAGTGACTGGTGTTGTGGTTAGACACACCAGCTCACGCGCGGACTGCTCTAACGTCGGTAGCACGAACTCGTAGGGGACGCTCATACTGATGACGAACACCCCGGCTTGCCGGAAGGAGTCGAGCTTACTCCGCACGGTATACGTCCATCCGCGCTGCTCCCGGAGCGCATGTCCCAAGCGGCTCTCTGGACCGTTGGCGAGCACGTGGGTCAGCAACTCTAACGCCGGTGTGGCTGGATCAGTTGCTGAGGTCCCGACGAAGGCAAGACGGAGACTGGCCTGGGCAAGCGGGCGATCCACGACGAGGGCGGCAGGCGTCGTCTTCCCAGAGAGCGCTGCAGGCGTGTTCTCCTGTGCGCGCCTGGTTGACCAGCTGCCAAAGTATTTCGTCGCGAGGGTTTTGAACTCCGCAAAGGTGACGTCACCCGCTGCCGCGAGAATGACGTCAGCAGGGTGATACGCGCGGCGGTGAAACTGCACGATATCCCGCTGCTCAATACGCGCCACCGGTGACGCGTCTCCGGATGGTGGGACACCAGAGAAGCCATCGCCAAAGAGCGCACGCAACTCGAAGGTTTCCGGAGAGTTCTCAACCGTGATGTCGCGCTCACCATGCACTGCTTTCCGCTCGCGTTCTACCACAGCCCGCGGGAAGACCGGGCGCTGCACCACCTCTGCCAGGACTTCGAGCGCCGGCGTAAGATCATGCTTCAGGATTGCCCAATCGATGGTTGTGTCATCAAACCCGACATCAGTCCTGAACACTCCACCTATAGCGGCGATCCGCTCGGAGATCTCCGCACGCGACCATTGACGAGTTCCCTCTGTGAGCAAGCGCGCGGTGAGTGAGGCGAGACCTCTTTTATCCACAGGATCACTCATTGTCCCATGCTTCACCAAGAGCGTGACGGACACTGCGGGGACTTCAGTCTTCTCGACTACCAATAGGGTCATGCCGTTAGGGAGAGTTTCCTTTTTCCAGGTGTGGAAGGCCTGGACCGGCAAGGCCCAACCGAACAGCAACGCAATCCCGAGCACAGCAGTACAAACACGAGTCTGAGTCATGGCTGTGCTCCTATGGGTTGACGTGCCCGCGCTTGGCGCGCCATTCCGGTTACGGCAACGACACGATTCCGTGGAGAAAAGTAACGGTCGACGATGCGTTGCACGTCCGCCGTGGTTACTGCCTGGATTTCGTCGGCATAGCGCTGCTCCTGCGGGAGCGCCTCAAGCAGGTCGTATTGCGCCAGCCGGCTGGCACGAGCACTCAGTCCACGCTCAAGATAGAAGTCCAGCAACAGGCGTTTCTTGGTTCTGTCCAGCTCCCCAGGCGCGAGACCGTCTTCGCGCAGACGCCAGAGCACGTCGTCTACCATCTCCCCCGTAGGCTGGAAGTCGATGCGTGATTCCAACGCCACTTTGATGTAGAAAAGCCCAGCGTCGTGAGACAGGGGATTGTATTCGACGCCAACATCCTTAGCGAGGTCACGCGCGTACAAGCGCACTAAGAGCCTGGCATTGTCACTTCCAGCCAGCAACGCCGTCAGCACTTCGAGCGCCACTCGATCTGGATTGCCAAAGGGTGGGGTGTGATAGGCCGCGACCAAGCGTGGGACGGCATGTGGAGCGAAAAGCAGTTTGCGCTCACCGTCCTGGGCTGGCTCCAGAAAATGCGTCGGCGTGGGCCGTACCCGCGCGGGAACTGCACCGAAGGAGTCGTGTACCAACGTCACAAGGTCCTGACGCTGCACATCGCCAACCACAACGATCACAGCATTGGCTGGCGTGTAGTACGTCGCAAACTGTGCGCGTACATCATCAAGTGTGATCTGCGCCAGTGTCTCTGGCCAGCCAGACGTGGGAAAGCGGTAGGGGTGGAGACGATACGCCGCATTGTCCACTTCTTCGAGGAGGTTACGCCACGTGTCTCCTTCGACCAGTTGGCGGCGCTCTCTGAGCACAATAGTTTTCTCCTGCGCAAGATCAGCTCCACTGACGTCCAGCGTGCGCATGCGTGCGGCCTCAATCTGCAAAGTTGCTTTCAACTCATCTCGAACCATCGTGGAGCCGTAACACGTTGTGTCATGATTCGTGGTTGCGTGCGCGCGCCCGCTCCGCTCAGCGATCCCAGCACCCTCGGCGAGCGGGGAGCCGCGTCCCCGAAAGGTGAGATGCTCTAGTACGTGGCTGAGGCCCTGCTTCCCCAGCGGATCGTTACGTGCCCCGACGCGATAACATACCTCTAGCGCCACCAGCGGATGCCAATGATCCTCCACAACAACCACGGTCAGCCCATTGTCGAGCGTGTGTTCGGTCATGCCCTTGTCTAGCGTGGCATTCACGGACCCGCTCGCGAGAAGGACGGCGAACATCCCTACGAGAAACTTTTTGCCTATACGCCCACAGCGCAACGCCCAGACGTCAGCCTTCCCACGTTGTTTCATGATTTCTTCCGCAATCGCTCCGTATACACGCTCTCCGCCATCACACTTTGATACCATCACGCCGTAGCTCCTCACGACTCGCGAGGCTCGCCACGGTACTCTTGGGATGCCGGTACCAACCTGGATCACGGTCGTCGCGTCCGAGGTGCTCGCGCACCTTGAGGACCGTGAGCAGTCCACCCATCGTGATGTAATCGAACGGCCCCGGACCGCCGCGCATCGGGATGCTGTTCGACGGCGCCTGTACGTGGCCACTCTCGATATGCATGCCGTGCTCGGCCATGCCGTCATTGCCCATCGTCATGTAGCCGGGCAACAGACTCTGCACTTTTGCGTCCAGGTCGCTCGACTCGACGCCGATCATGTTAGGAAACTTGTCGCCCATCTGATTCATGACGTGATGGGTCATGTGGCAGTGCATCGCCCAATCGCCGGGCTCGTCGGCGACGAAGTCGATGGTCCGTGATTGGCCAATGGCGACTAACACAGATGTCTCGAACTGCTGCGCTGACACAGGGATCTGCCCGCCATCCGTCTCCGTCACGCGAAACTGATGGCCATGAAGGTGGATCGGATGATGACTCATGGCGGCAGCGTTCGCGATCCGGATGCGCACCCGCTCGCCGAGCCGGGCCACCATTGACGCGGTTCCAGGAAAGGCCTTCGCGTTGAAGGTGAAGATATTGAAGTCGGTCATCTCGTTCGGGTTCGGTCGCGAAGTGCCAACATCAATCCGCCATTCGGAGAGCATGAAGGCAAAATCCCGGTCCGGTCGCTCTGCCTTCGGCCTCCGCGGGTGGATCACAAACAGTCCTGTCGTGCCCAGTGCC
>JAYVFX010000443.1:0-3309 GCA_043772795.1 Deltaproteobacteria bacterium | reverse complement strand
ACCTTGTCGGACACTTCGGAAAGAAACCGACAAGAACTCACATTGCAACTCGCGCTGGGCGCCCCGCTGATCGCTACCAAAGGTTATGCCGCCCAGGAGGTTGAGCAGGCCTATGCCCGCGGCCTGGAGTTATGCCGACTGACGGGAGAAACCGTGCAACTCTTCTCAGTGCTGGTGGGACTGCGGGTCTTTTACGCGATATCGGGCCGCATAGCGCAAGCCCACGACATCGGGGAACAACTCTTGACCTTTGCGCACCGCGCTCAGGAGCCAGGCTTACTCTTAGAAGCCCACTTCCAACATGGCAACACCTTATTCTGGGCAGGTGAATTCGCGGCGGCGCAGGACCACTTCGATCGGGCACTGGCGCTCTATGATCCTGTCCACCACCGTAGGCACGCGGCCCTCTACGGCCAAGATCCGAGAGTTGCAAGCCTCAGCCATCTCGCTATGGGGTTGTGGTTCCGTGGGTATCCTGCTCAGGCAGTGCAGAGAGCCGAGCAGGCGCTTGCCTATGGCCGTGAGTGCGCTCACCCCTTTAGTCTCGCGTATGCGCAGATTTGTCTCGCACATGTTCTCCTATACCGACAGGAGAAGCACGACGTGCAACAGTGGGCGGAGACCACGATCGCGCTTGCCCGCGAGCACGGGTTTCTTTATTGGGAGACAGTGGGAACGATCATGCTGGGATGGGCGCTGACCAAGCAGAGACACCGCGAGGAGGGCATCGAGCAGCTACGCCAGGTCGTGAACGCCTGGCGAGCAATGGGGATCGGGAATTCCCGACCGTTTCCTGCCTGGCTCGTCGAGGCGTATGGGGATGTGGGACAGCCTGAGGAGGGGTTGACTGTGCTGGCTGAGGGATTGGCGCAGGTTGAGAAAACTGGAGAGCATATTGGCGAAGCGGAGCTGTATCGGGTCAAAGGGGAGCTGACGTTGCAACAGTTCAAAGTTCAAGGTTCAACGTTCAAAGTTGAAAATCCGCAATCCCCATTTCGCAATCCGCAATTAGAAGCGGAAGAATGTTTTTTGAAAGCGATAGAGGTTGCGCAGAAGCAACAAGCCAAGTCGCTCGAACTGCGCGCGGTGATGAGTCTGGCGCGGCTGTGGCAGCAACAAGCCTTGGAGCACGGAGCAGGGAGCACGGAGCAGGGAGAAAAAAGTAAGGAGTCAGGAGTAAGGAGTCAGGAGCAAGAAGCACGCACTCGGCTCGCCGAAGCTCACCATATGTTATCCGATGTGTACAACTGGTTTACCGAAGGGTTTGACACGAAGGACTTGCGTGAGGCGAAGGCGTTGTTGGCCGAACTAGCCGAGGGGCGTGGATAATGACGATCTCGTCATGAAGGAACGTATTATGAGTGCTCAGATGATTATCGAGTTAAGAGACCGAACCGGAGTGCAGACGGTGCTGCAGGCCTTGGTTGCGTATACGGTCCGTCTGCGTGCCAGTATTGACCGGACCAAGCGACGCTTGGCGGAGTTTGAGCTCCGGTACGGAGTGGATACCGCCCGGTTTCTCCACGAGATGGCGGCCGAAGATTTAGCTGGTGGGGATGTGGAATATGTCGAGTGGGCAGGAGAAGCCAAACTCTTGCACGGGCTTGAAGCTGAGCTGGAGGAGTTGGAGCATGTCCGCTGCCAACTTCCTTGAATACGTGCAGGAGCTTCAGGCGGCGCTCAACGAAGTGAACGCGCTGGGGGAGGTGGAAGTCACGACGCTGCAAGTCGACCAACGCTCAGCTCTGCGAGGGCTTGTCGCGGGGTCATTGCAGTTTCGTGATGGTTCCACCTTGCACTTCCGTGAGTTTGTGGACCTCAGTCAAGCGGAGCCAAAACTCACGTATGCGTACCATTATCAAACCGCTGCTGCCGTCTTGATCTTTCGTTACGATAACGCCACGCACAGACCACCGCTCTCCCAAGCAGCGCATAAACACACGCCGGCGGGGGCTGAAGTAGCCTCCATCCCCACGCTGCGTGAGATCGTAGACCAGATTCTGCAACAGACAAGCAAAGGAAGCGAGTGACAGCATGCCGTGTACGAGCTGTGGATTTGAGAATCCGGAGGGGATGAAGTTCTGCAACGAGTGTGGAGTGCCCGTAAAAGCTCGTTGCTCCCAGTGTGGATTTGACAATCCTTCACGCGCGAAGTTCTGTGGCGAATGCGGCGCTTCGCTAGTTTCAAGTTCCCAGCCTGTCCTGAGCCTAGTCGAAGGGTTTCAAGTTCCCAGTTCCCCGCAGCCGCCCACTCCACAGACGCCGAACCCCGAACTCCGAACTTCCCAGCCCCCAAGCAGCTACACACCGTCGCACCTGGCCGAGCGCATCCGCGCGGAGCAAGCGGCGCTGGAGGCCCGTGGCGCAACGGATGGCGAACGCAAGACGATCACGGCGTTGTTTGCCGATCTCAAAGGCTCGACCGCGCTGATTGAAGGGCTCGATCCCGAAGAAGCCCGCGCGATTATTGATCCGGCGTTACAGCTGATGATGGACGCGGTGCATCAGTATGACGGCTTTGTGGCGCAAGCGTTGGGCGATGGCATCTTTGCCCTGTTCGGCGCGCCGCTGGCCCATGAAGATCATCCCCAACGCGCGTTGTATGCCGCGCTGCGGATGCAAGAGGCGATGCGCCGCTATGCGGACACCTTACGCGCCAAAGGCTACCCACCGCTGTTGATGCGCGTGGGCCTGAACACGGGCGAAGTGGTGCTGCGTTCGATCCGCAAAGATGATTTGCATGCCGACTATGTCCCTGTTGGTCACTCGACCAACCTGGCGGCGCGGATGGAGCAGCTCGCCAATCCCGGCACGATCGTCGTCTCAGCCTACACGCACCGCCTCACCGATGGGTATTTTGCCTTCAAGGATCTGGGTCCCACACAGATTAAGGGCGTAGAAGAAGCCCTGAACATCTATGAAGTGCTCAGTGTGGGACCGTTACGCACGCGGCTGCAAGTGTCGGCGCGGCGGGGGCTGACGCGGTTTGTCGGACGGCAGAGCGAGATGGAGCAGCTCCAGCGGGCGCTGGAGCAGGCCAAAGCTGGGCACGGGCAGATTGTCGGGACGATGGGCGAGCCGGGGTTAGGCAAGTCACGGTTGTTCTATGAATTGGTAGGGGCGTATAATCATACGCCCCTACAGATACACGGCTGTCTGGTACTGGACGCCTATTCGGTGTCACACGGCAAAGCGACGGCGTATCTGCCGGTGATCGAGCTACTGAAGAGCTATTTCGACATTCAGGCTCAGGATGACGAACGCAAGCGACGCGAGAAAGTCGGCGGCAAAGTTCTCATGCTCGACCGT
>JAYVFX010000442.1:0-2926 GCA_043772795.1 Deltaproteobacteria bacterium | reverse complement strand
AGGGGTGGAAGAACCGCTCACCATCTATGAAGTGCTGGGCGCAGGACCGTTACGCACGCGGTTGCAAGTGTCCGCCCGGCGAGGGCTCACCCGTTTTGTGGGACGACAGAGCGAACTGGAACAGATGCAACGCGCACTAGAGCAAGCCAAGGCCGGGCATGGGCAAATTGTCGGCGTCATGGGCGATCCGGGGTTAGGCAAGTCGCGATTGTTCTACGAATTTGTAGGGGCGTATAACCATACGCCCCTACGGATACACGGCTGTCTGGTGCTGGAGGCCTATTCGGTCTCGCATGGTAAAGCGACGGCATACTTGCCAGTGATTGAGCTGCTCAAGAGCTACTTTGACATTCAGGCCCAGGATGAGGAACGCAAGCGGCAAGAAAAGGTGACCGGCAAGGTCCTGCGGTTAGACCGCAGCTTAGAAGACACCCTGCCGTATCTATTCGCGTTGTTAGGGATTGAAGAGCAGCCCTCGCCATTACAACAGATGGACGCGCAGATTCGCCGTCGCCGGACGTTCGAGACGCTGAAGAAGTTGTTCTTACGTGAGAGTCTTAATCAACCCCTCATCTTAATCTTTGAAGACTTGCACTGGATCGACAGCGAGACGCAAGGATTTCTTGACACTCTGAGTGAGAGTGTGGCCTCGGCTAAGATCCTGCTGCTGGTGAACTATCGGCCTGAGTATCGGCATGAATGGGGGCAGAAGACCTATTACACGCAGTTACGCCTGTCGCCATTTGGCAAAGCTGAGGCAGAGGAGTTTCTTGACGAACTGCTGGGCGATGCTGCAGGGGCGCAGCATGCTGCGCCCCTACAATCCCTTAAACAACTCATCCTGGAGAAAACCGAAGGTACGCCGTTCTTCATGGAAGAGATTGTGCAAGAATTGGTGGAACAGGGGGTGTTAATTGCCGGTGTAGGGGCGGGTCTCAGACCCGCCCCTACGGCAAAACCCCTGACCGACCTGCATCTGCCCCCGACCGTCCAAGGCATCCTCGCCGCCCGTATCGACCGTCTCGCCCCAGACGAGAAAGCCCTCCTGCAACAGCTCGCGGTGATCGGACGCGAGTTCCCGTTAAGTCTCGTCAAGCAGGTTATCACCCAGCCAGAAGACGAACTGTATCGCGTCTTGTCGGCACTCCAACGCAAAGAGTTTCTCTACGAGCAGCGGGCGTTTCCCAAAGTCGAGTACATCTTCAAGCACGCGCTGACCCAGGAAGTGACCTATGGCACGGTGCTGCAGGAGCGACGCAAAGCGCTGCACGAGAAGATCGGGCAGGCGATGGAAGCACTCTACAACACCAAGCTGGAAGACCACTACAGCGCCCTGGCGCATCACTACAGTCGCAGTGGCAACACGGAGAAGGCGGTGGAGTATTTGCAGCTAGCCGGGCAGCAGGCAGTACAAAGGTCGGCGCATGCGGAGGCAATCACTTACCTCACGACTGCCCTAGAGTTCCTCACCGCTCTGCCGGATACGCCTGGGCGCGCCCAGCACGAACTCGGGCTGCACCTCACCCTTGGTCCAGTGTTGATGAATATCCGGGGCTTTGCGGCTCCAGAAGTGGGAGCGCTCTACACCCGGGCACGGGAGTTGTGCCAGCAGGTAGGAGAAACCTCTCAGCTCTTCCCGGTGCTGTCTGGCCTGTGGAGGTTTTCGCTATTGCGAGCGGAGTTGCCGCTGGCCCGTGAGCTGGGGGGACAGCTTTTGCGCCTGGCCCAGCAGGCGCAAGACGCCGCACTCCTTCTTGGGGCCCACTGGGCGCTGGGCACAACCTTGCACTTGCTAGGGGAGCTGGCCTTGGCCCGAGAGCATCTAGAGCAGGGCATTGCCCTGTATGATCCCCAGCAGCACCGCTCTTTGGCCTTCGTCTACGGGACGGATATCGGCGTGATATGCCGGATCTTTGTAGCCTCGGTCCTGTGGCTCCTTGGGTATCCGGACCAAGCCTTGAAGAGGAGCCACGAGGCCATCACCCTAGCCCAGGAGCTGTCTTACCCCCATAGCCTGAATTTCGCCTTAGAGTTTACTGCTGATCTTCATCAGTTCCGCCGGGAGTGGCGACTTGCCCAAGAGCGGGCCGAGGCAGCTCTTGCCCTCGCGGCAGAACAGGGATTCGCGATGCGTCTATCGCGGGCAGCTATCCTGCGGGGCGGGGCGCTGGCCGAGCAGGGGCAGGGAGAAGAAGGAATCGCGCAGATACGCCAGGGCCTGGATGCCTGGCGGGCTACAGGGGCGAAGCTGGGGGAGCCGTATTTTCTTGCCCTGCTGGCCGAAGCGTATGGGACAGGAGGGCAAGTCGCAGAGGGGCTGAGTGTAGTGGCCGAGGCGCTGGCTGCGGTGGACAAAGCTGGGGAGCGTCTGTGGGAGGCCGAGCTGTATCGACTGTACGGGGAGCTGACGCTGCAACAGGAAAGCAAAGAGCATGGAGCAAAGAGCACGGAGCGAGGAGCAGGGCGCGAAGAGCAAAGAGCAAAAATAGAAACCAGCCCTCAGCACCTAATACCCAGCACCCAAGCGGAGGCGGAAGCCGAAGCGTGTTTCCTGAAAGCAATTGAAATCTCACAGCGGCAACACGCCAAATCTCTCGAACTCCGCGCCACGGTGAGTCTCGCACGCTTGTGGCAACAGCAAGCCTTGGAGCAAAGAGCAAAGCGGCAAGAGCACGGAGTAGGAGGCACGGAGCAGGGAGCGCGGACCAAGCTCACCCAGGCTCACCAGATGTTATCCAATATCTACAACTGGTTCACCGAAGGGTTTGATACGAAAGACTTGCAGGAGGCCAAGGCGGTGTTGGAACGTCTCGCCTAAGGTAAAGTAAGAAAGAAAAGGAGCCGGTTGGACAAACGACCATCAACCATAACAGGAGTCTGTGATGTCAACTGTGACTATTGAAGAGGCTCAGACCAAACTCTTGGA
>JAYVFX010000441.1:0-3427 GCA_043772795.1 Deltaproteobacteria bacterium | reverse complement strand
AATGAGCCGAGTCACGAACCCACACATTGCCGAAATGACCGGACAAGCTTCACTCCCACGGAGTAGCGGGGAGTTAGTTTTTCATGAGCCGTGGGAACGACGAGCGTTTGCGATGGCAGTCTCATTGTGTGAACAAGGATTGTATCATTGGGACGAATTTCGCGATCACTTGATTGCCGAGATTGCCGCTGTTGAACAAGCCGCGGGCCCGAATCCCCGTCCGGAAGATCTACCGTCATATTATCAGAGTTGGCTCGCTGCGCTTGAAAAGCTCCTCGCCAAAAAAGGAATTGTTCTCTAGCGTGCCAGGGAATTTCTTACTCCTAAGGGCATAGGTTCGGCTTCCTATAGCCACGCGCAAAAAACCTCCCTCAGCCGTATTGCCTCCTGCCGTCTCGCCATACAGATTCCGCCCGCCCACCGGGAATAATTCAGGACCCTTTGGCATTTTACATCTTGCACTATCTTTCCCATTAAGGAGGTCTTCATGAAGTTGTTTCGTTTTGGGGTTGCGCTCGCACTGGCAGCAGCAATGGCAGGTCCAGCGCTGGCAAAGGATTACGATATCTGTGTCGATCCGGCAACCGATTTTGCCCTGGATGATATTGGCCCTCTCGGGTTTTCTCCTGGCGATGGCATCACGGCAGTCGGCATTATCGTTCCCGGAGGCACAATTCCAACTAATGGAATCGGAGTTGCCTCTTGCGGTTCCATCGCTTCCAAGAGAATTGGGACTTTCTTCGTAAAAGGACGTGTCGTTGCCGGGCTACCCAATGCGACGGCCAGTAATGATCTTGCGTATGTCGATTGGCAATTCCGTATTGAGAAAGGACAAAAAACAGGATCAATCGACACGTCAGGACCAGTCCCAAATGCAGCTGCCGTCCCGCTCCTTGCTACGTATCCGCACACGATCGTCGGCTCGACGGGCGGTCTAGCGCCAGCAAAAGGAGAGATTAAGGCTACTATTCTCGGCGCTGGAGGGTTCCAGCTTCGCATTTCCGTCCCCGGCAACGGCAACAAAGACAAAAACAAAGACGATTAACAACAAGTGACTGAGGAGGGGCAAGAATTCTGCTTGTCTCTCTTCTTCTTCCGCTCCCCATCCTCTCTTTAGAATTTCTCTTCAGGAAATCTCGCTACGCACGCGTAGTTCGCTCACCAGCAATTCCTGTATCAGCACCCCGGTTTGGGTCCGTGAGGATACTTTCTCCGTCGAGTAGGTAAGGTAGCAAGAGCACACGCCTTGTTGTTTTCTTCCTTCTTTGTCGCCAGCCGTACTCTGCTCACCTATATGAGTCAAGACTTTGGTTCTCTTGATCTCTACCGGGAAGACAAGATAGTGTCCTCTCACAGAAGGAGGGAGACAGCATGTTTCTCATGCGTTTTACCGAACGAGCATATGTCGACTATACTGCTGAAGATGTCCAGAACAGCTTCCGCAGTGCGGTGCGACTAACATTCCCCAATAAGCACTTTAACCCCGCCCGTGGAGCGGATCTCTATAACGAGTATCTGGACGAGTACGAGTATTCTGACCAAATTGGTTTTGACGGTCTGATGCTCAATGAGCATCACAACACCCCGACCTGCCTGGGCGCGGCGATGAATCTTGAAGCGGCGATTCTTGCGCGTACAACCAAGAAGGCAAAGATCGTCCTCCTCGGCAACCCACTGCCGATCTTCGAGAACCCGCTACGTCTCGCCGAAGAACTTGCAGAGATCGACATGATCTCACGTGGGCGCTTGGTTTCTGGCTTCGTACGTGGCACTGGGATCGAAACCTGGGCAACCAACACGAATCCAGTCTATAACCGCGAGCGCTTTCAAGAGGCGCATGATCTGGTCGTTAAGACATGGACGACACCGGGTCCGTTCCGTTGGGAAGGCAAGCACTATCAGTTCCGTGTCGTCAATCCATTCGAGCGTCCATTACAAAAGCCGCATCCACCAATCTGGATTCCCGGAATCGGCAGTCCAGAAACGTTAGTGTGGTGTGCGCAGCATCATTATCCGTACATTTATTTGGAGACCGATCCGCAAGTGACGATCGATCTGATGTCGATTTATGCCCAGGCCGCTCGCGAAGTGGGCTACGAGCCTGGTCCGCAAAACTTCGGCTATCTCGTGCGTATTCACGTACAAGACACAGATGAGAAAGCCTACGAAGTTGGCGAAGGATTCCTGGTTGGCAATGCTGGGGTTGGTCGCGTGCCGCTTCCCGGCGATTTCATGGCGCCTCCGGGATACAACTCGCGCGAAGGCGTAAAACGCTTGCTGGAACAATACAAGCACGCGCTCAAACCCGATCCGCTCTACGGTGGTGTTGACGCAGCAGGATGGGACAAAGTCGTGGAGAGCAATCGCGTAATCATCGGCAGTCCAAAGACGGTCATTAAGAAAGTGCGACAGATGCTAACCGCCTTACGGCCAGGCATTCTCGGGGTATGGACCAACGATGGCACGATTAGTCACAAAGAAACTATGCGGTGTTTGCAGCTCATGGAGCAGGAGGTCCTACCTGCAATGAAAGAAATGGGCAAGGAGTTGGGGCTCCCAGGGCCGTTTGAAGTTGCACCGTGAAGAATGTGCAAAGTCCCAGAACTAAGGACTGAGGGCTGAGGACTGAGGACTGAGTGAAATACATCTCTAGTTTCTGGTTTCTTGTCCAAAGTCCAAGGTCTAAAGTCCAAAGTCTTTTTTCTACTGACTACTGAATGCTGACTACTGACTACTTTTTTCGTATCACGCAATACGCTTACAAAAGGTGAGTTATGCCAACTGAACCTCACGAACAGTTTATTGAAGTTGCTGGAACAAGAATTCATCTCCGCAAAGCTGGACAAGGAAAACCGTTGGTGATCCTACACAGCGTCGAAGGCAATCTTGGCTGGCGGGCGTATCATCGCCAGCTTGCCGAACATTTCACGGTCTACGCTCCGAGCCTTCCTGGTTTTGATCAGTCCCAACGCCCAGAATGGTTAGAGAGCTTCACAGACCTCACACGTTTCACACTATGGCTATTGCAGGAACTCGATCTGCAAAAGGTGTCACTGCTTGGACACTCGATGGGCGGGTGGTTAGCAGCAGAAATGGCGGTGACATGCCCACAGATCGTCGATCGGCTGGTGCTTGCTGACGCCGCCGGTATTCAACCTCAGCACGGCGAAATCACCGATATTTTTCTGCACGGGCAGGATGCCACGCGACAGATGGCTTTCTTCGATCTGAAGAAAATCCCAGAGTATGAGGAGTTGTTTAGCCGTAAACCCTCACGTGAAGAACGTGAAGTCATCATACAAAATCAAGAGAATACCATTCGCTACTGTTGGAAACCCTACATGTTTAATCGCAGTCTTCCACATTTATTGCCACGCATACACGCGCCAACGTTGGTCGTATGGGGAAAAGACGACCGCATTATTCC
>JAYVFX010000440.1:0-4028 GCA_043772795.1 Deltaproteobacteria bacterium | reverse complement strand
TTGATCAGGCCGGCGTGAATCCAACGATGGATCTTCCCGTGCGAGACCCCAGGGACAAAAACGATCACCAGGCTCACAAAGGCAAGCGCCAGCAGCGGATAGGTAAAACGACGATAGGTCGGCGATGGCACCATCGACGCAAGGACAAGACCGCTCCCACCGAGGAGGACTGCAAGTTGATGTTTCCAAAAGAAACGATAAGGGTCGTTAAAACGCTCAAATGCATAAAAGTACGATGTGCTGAATACCATCACTTCGCCGATCAACAGCAACGCGACCACAGCGAGCAACAACCACGGATCAAGTGCATCTCGCTGAACCGTCGTCCCCATCCTTGCAGTTGGTACGCGTTGCGACCGCAACAACACGGTGGGTTGTATCAATACCTCACCCATCATAACGCCTCCACAGCCGCCCGAAAGACTTCCCCACGGTGGGCATAGCTACGAAACTGGTCAAAACTTGCACACGCTGGCGAGAGCAACACCGTATCTCCTGCGTAGGCAGCGGTCGCCGCTGCGCGGACCGCCTCATCAAGGGTATCAACGACAAGCGTGTCCGTCTCATTCCCCAGCGCTGAAGAGATAAGGTCTCGCGCTGCACCGAACAGAATCAGTTTTTTGACTTTGGTCTGTATGAGTGGTCGCAACGGCGCATAGTCACCTCCCTTGTCGACCCCTCCAGCCAGCAAGATCACCGGCCCAGCAAAACTGGCAAGTGACTGTACCACTGCCCCAACATTCGTGCCTTTGGAGTCATCAAAATATGACACTCCTTGTTTCGTCGCTACCAACTCCAAACGATGACGCAACCCGGTAAAACGCGCCAGCACCCGTTCCACAACATCGGATGATACTCCCCAGAGCGTTGCGGCTCCCACTGCTGCCATCACATTTTCAAGATTATGCCGCCCATAGAGACGCAACCCGGTAAGCGCTATTCGCGTCTCTTGTCCGGCAATACTCACAATGAGATACTGGCCGACACTATCAATCCATACCCCGTGCGCAACTGAGTCCCAGCCAAACGAAAAAATTTGTCCGGAAAGTCCAGGTATAGAGCGTTGGACTTCAGGGTCGTGCCGATTGATAATCGCCCAGTCCGTCGACTCCTGCCGTACAAACAGCGCCCGTTTCGCTGCTCCGTACGCGGCAAGCGTACCATGGCGATCCAAATGATCCTCTGTGAGATTGAGCCAAATCCCGATCCGCGGACGGAACTGCTCAACCCACTCAAGCTGAAAACTCGACACTTCGGCAACCACGACCTCAGCATCGCCGTTCACGGCATCAAGCAGTGGGGTCCCAAGATTCCCTCCCACAAAGACCCGTTGACCATGTTCCTGTAAAAGCTCGCCCAGTAATGTGGTCGTCGTACTCTTCCCATTCGTACCCGTCACTGCGAGTATCGGAGAACGCAAAAAACGAAAGGCTAACTCGATCTCACTCCACACCGGAATTCCTCGTCGCTGCGCCGCGATCAGGAGTGGAGCAGTACAGGGAACGCCGGGACTCGGAATCACCAGATCAACATCGTTGAGCAACGTTTCGTCCTCGGTTCCTAAGCACATTTCCGGCGCAATATCGACGAGCTGCGCCCGCTCTTCCGTAAGCTGCATTTCAGTCTGGCGATCGGTGATACGCACTCGTCCACCGCGTTGAGCGACAAAGCGTGTAACACTAACACCAGTGCGTTTCAGGCCGATGATGAGAACCCTCTTTCCGCTCAACTGCACGGAAGTTACCTCAACTTCAATGTACTCAGTGCCACGACGGCACAAATGACTGAAATGATCCAGAAGCGGACGATAATTTGTGGCTCAGGCCATCCTTTCAACTCAAAATGATGGTGAATTGGCGCCATGCGGAAAATGCGCTTTCGCGTCAATTTGTATGAGGTCACCTGAAAAATCACCGAGATCGCTTCCACAACAAACACACCACCGGCAACCACAAGCACCAATTCTTGTTTGCTGATCAACGCGACAATCCCCAAAGCGGCCCCTAACGCGAGCGACCCAACATCGCCCATAAACATCTGGGCAGGATAGGCATTAAACCATAGAAACCCCATGCCTGCGGCAACCAGCGCGCCACAGAACACCGACAGCTCAGCGGAGCCGGCAACGTGTGGAACTTGCAGATATTCAGCAAACTTGATGTGACCACTCACGTAAGAAAAGAAGCCGTAGGTTAATGCCGTAATCATCACCGGTCCAATGGCCAGTCCGTCGAGCCCATCAGTCAGGTTAACGGCATTCGACGTGCCTACCATGACGAGCGCAGCAAACGGGATATACAAGAGCCCCAGATCAGGCTGTAGGCCTTTGAAGAAGGGAATCGTTAGCGTGCTGGTGAAACCGGGCATAAACCAGAGAGCGATAGCAGCCACAGTAGCCACAATGAATTGCCACAGCAATTTGTAACGGCCAATGAGCCCCGCGGAGCTGCGGCGGCGGAGTTTGCGGTAATCATCAACAAACCCAATACAGCCGAACCCCAGCGTCGTCCCTAACGCTAACCAGATATATCGGTTAGTGAGATCGGCCAGAAGCAAAGTGGCTAACGTTAAGGAGAAGAGGATTAACGCTCCACCCATCGTCGGGGTTCCCGCTTTACTAAAATGTCCAGCGGGACCGTCCGAACGAATCACTTGTCCAACCTGCAGCGACGTAAGACGCGAGATCAACCACGGGCCGAGAACTAGGGACACTGTCAGTGACAAGAGCCAGGCAATGAACGTACGAAACGTAATGTACCGAAATACATTGAACCCGGAGTAAGCAGTGTGCAGCGGATATAAGAGTGCGTACAACATCACCAGTTCCTTACTTCTTCTCCTTGTTCGTTAGTGACTCTCAGTAGTATCGTTCATTTGCTTGCCTCACTATATCGTCGAGCGAGATACTGCCGCACTTCTTCACGATCATCAAAGTGCGACTTGGTTGTTCCGATGATCTGGTAATCTTCGTGCCCTTTTCCTGCAATCACAAGCACATCACCCGGTAGTGCCCCAGCCAACGCGGCCTGAATTGCGGCACGCCGATCAACCATCACGACATACCCACGCTTGAGCGTACCGATCTCCGTGGGATCGTTGACCTTGTGTATTCCGGCCCGTACAAGTCCTGGTTCCGCCTCAGCAAGAATCTGTTGCGGGTCTTCTGTACGGGGGTTGTCAGAAGTGAGTACGACGACATCGCTCAACCGCCCAGCCGCCTCTCCCATCAGCGGTCGCTTGCCACGATCTCGATCTCCACCGCAACCAAAGACGGTCAATAGCCGACCTTGGGTCAATTGGCGAATTGATTGTAAGGTTTTTTCCAGCGCATCGGGCTTGTGAGCATAATCCACCAACACTCCGAACGGCTGCCCAATGCTAATGGCTTCGAGGCGTCCTGGAACTCCTGGGCATTGGCGGATTCCTGCGGCGATGATCTCAGCCGGGACCCCGAGGCCACACGCGGCGGTTGCCGCAGCCATAATGTTGTAAAGATGCGGCTCGCCGATCAAGGCCGAAGAGAATGGCACTTCTTCCTTCTCCACCCGCAGGATTCCACGCAACCCGCGAAAATCTTTCTCGACATTGCGTACCGACACGCTCACACCATCACGCAAACCATAGGTCAACACTCTTCCTGGGAGCGACTTGGTTAAGAGCCGTTGTCCCCAGGCATCATCTGCGTTCACAGCAACAAACCGATGCGGCTTTGGTGATCGTGCTAACTCCTCAGTAAAGAGGCGAACTTTCGCCGCAAAGTAGTCGTCGAGATTGAGGTGATAATCAAGATGATCGCGCCCAAGGTTGGTGAATAACGCCCCATCCCACTGGCAACCGTAGACACGATTTTGCGCAAGGGCATGAGAGGAAACTTCCATGACCACGTGGCTTACACGCTCATCTGCCATCGCCCGCAGCAGGGCTTGCAGTTCCACCGCTTCCGGCGTGGTAAAGGGTGCAGGAAACACATATTCACGGTAGCGATAATTGATGGTCCCAACGACACCCGGCGCCCACCCCATCGCTTG
>JAYVFX010000439.1:0-2751 GCA_043772795.1 Deltaproteobacteria bacterium | reverse complement strand
GTCGATTTAGATATCAAAGGCAAGACATACAAAGCGCTCGTGCACTTTGACCGTAACGGTTTCGGGTATGCGATCGACCGTACCAACGGCAAGGTATTGTTGGCGAAACCTTTTGTGAATGTGAACTGGGCGGAAGACATTAATCTGGAGACTGGTCTGCCGATCGAAAAACCGGACAAGCGTACCAAACAGGGAACCAACGTCAAAGACATCTGCCCGGCAGCGATGGGCGGCAAAGACCAACAACCAGTTGCGTACTCCCCTCGTACGAAGCTCTTTTATGTTCCAACTAACAACCTATGTATGGAGTACGAAGGAACCGAAGTGAACTACATGGCAGGCGTGCCGTACGTCGGTGCAGCAGTCAGACAGTACGCCGGTCCTGGTGGTCATCGTGGAGAGTTCTTAGCATGGGACCCCACTACAGGCACGAAGAAGTGGGGTATCAAGGAGAAGTGGGCCGCCTGGGGCGGTGCGCTGGCAACTGCCGGTGATGTCGTCTTCTATGGCACGATGGATGGCTGGTTCAGAGCCGTTAGCGCGCAAGACGGCAAAGAGCTATGGAAGTTCAAAGTCGGCTCGGGGATTATCGGCTCGCCGATGACGTATCGCGGCCCGGACGGCAAGCAGTATGTCGCGATTCTTTCTGGCATCGGAGGCTGGTCAGGTCTCGTCGTTGCGGGTGACCTGGGCACAGACGATCCAACCGCCGCGCTGGGTGCAGTCGGTGCTTTTGGTGATCTCGGTAAGGACACGACCAAGGGCGGCATGCTGTACGTGTTCTCTCTCGACGGCACGCCGAAGGAGGTAGCGAAGAAGTAGATTTCCTTCCCCCTGTTAAGGGAGAAGGCCAGGATGGGGGTTGAAAGCCGGGCAACACTGGCGGCGCACGTTGTTACCCCCTTCCTGACCTTCCCCACGTTAGGGGGGAAGGAACCCATAAGTGTAAACTCCACATCTCGCCGTAGCGTTTCTATAGATGCGCCGTTCATAGAGCCTGAAAATGCATGACTCCGCTGTATCTCGATTGAGACTCCCCCTCGCTGCTAGTTGTGTCCTCGTTCTTCTTTTCTTCACATTCGGCTGGACCGAAACTCCAACGCCCTCTCACCCCCAGTTCCGTGTCTGCGCCGATCCCAATAACCTTCCCTATTCCAACCAGAAACTTGAAGGCTTCGAGAACAAACTTGCTGAGCTGTTTGCCGGCGAACTCGGTCAAGAAGTGACCTACACCTGGTGGCCGCAGCGACGCGGGTTTCTGCGCAATACCCTTCAAGCCGGTGTGTGTGACGTGATTATGGGCGTACCGATCGGATATGACCTGGTCCTCACGACGCAACCCTACTATCGTTCCTCCTATGTGTTCGTCTCTCCGAAAGAAGCCAACTACCGTATCACCTCCTTCGACGATCCCTTGTTGCAAACGTTAAAGATCGGTGTCCACTTGATTGGCGATGATTATAGCAACAGTCCGCCTGCTCACATCTTAAGTGCCAAAGGCATTGTCACAAATGTTGTTGGCTATAGTGTTTTCGGTAACTATGGCGAGGACAGTCCACCAGGAAAGATTATCAAGGCAGTCGCTGACGGTGACGTGAATGTCGCAATTGTATGGGGACCGATTGCTGGATATTTTTCCCAGAAGCAAGCTATGGCGCTGACACTTACCCTTGTCCCGACAGAAGCCAGCTCGCCAACGTTGCCCCTTGCCTACAGTATTGCGATTGGAGTACGACGTGGAGATGTACAGTTACGAGATGCATTGAATGATTTGCTTAATCGTAAAGCCACGGAGATCAACAAAATCTTGACTGACTATGGTGTACCGCTTATGCAGTAGTCTATGAATCAACGACACCACAGTCGGAGTTTTCCGCTCCTTACTCCTTACTCCTTACTCCTTACTCCTGCTCTATTCGCATTGCTGTTGGGGTTCTCCGTCCAGGCTCAGAATGGCGCAACTGCCCCACAGAAAATGAATCCTTATACTGGTAAAGCAGAGGCGATTGCCGAAGGGCAGCAACTCTATAAGAAGTTCAACTGCTATGGGTGTCACGGCATGCAAGGCGGTGGTGGTATGGGACCGAACTTAACCGACGAAACATGGCAGACAGGTGATGGGTCTGACCTCAACTTACTGTCCCAGGTCCGCGATGGCAAAGGCGCCATGCCTGCTTTCAAAGCCATGCTGAATGATGATCAAGCGTGGAAAATCATTTCTTTCGTCCGCACGCTCTACAAAGGAGATCCACAGAAAGCAAACTGGTGACAGAGAAGAACAGAGGAAAAAGGCGAAATGGAAGAAGAGTGAAAGGCTCCTGTCTTTACCCGTTTCGCCATTTCCCCTGTTCGCCCTTGATCGGTTCAACTGTGTAGGATAGTCATCGCCAACCCTTTGTCTAATTTGACAGCTTCGATATGTGGGAGAAAATACATGAGCCAAAAACGCTGGTCGCTTTCTGTTCCTTTTGACAACTTCACGTTAGCTGAACATGCTGATCTGGCTCGTGAAGCTGAGCGCCTCGGCTACACTGATGCCTGGTCATCCGAAGTTGACGGTATCGACGGATTTGCTCCCCTCGCAGTTGTTGGTGCGGCAACCAATCTGCGACTCGGCACTGCCATTGCGAATGTATACACGCGTGGTCCGGCTACTCTTGCCATGACGGCTGCGGGCATCGCAGAAATTGCACCGGGGCGGTTTTGCTTAGGTATCGGCGCTGGTTCACAACCAATCGTTGAAATGTGGAA
>JAYVFX010000438.1:0-3932 GCA_043772795.1 Deltaproteobacteria bacterium | reverse complement strand
GTAGCTTACTGCCCGTGGGGTGCAGTTGCGTGCTTATTTCCAGTAAGATCTTTCCCGGATGACTGAACTTTTCCCTAGCGATTTTGAACGCATCTTAGTCGCATTGCTTGTCGGTGCGCTGATCGGCCTTGATCGCGAGCGTTCGGAGGTTCGCAAGACCCACCAATTGTTTGCTGGTGTGCGGACCTTCCCGTTGATTGCGCTGACTGGGGCCATCCCCATGCTACTATTTCACATTACGGGTCCTGCATTGTTGGTTGTCAGTTTTCTGGCCGTTGTGGCTGTGACCTTGGTCGCATACGTGCGGACCTCAGCGAATGGAGACGTAGGGGCAACAACCGAAGTCGCCGCGTTTGCGACGTTTCTTCTGGGGGCTTTAGCGGGTGCAGGGTATATGCATGTTGCCGGGGCTGTAGGTGTTGGCGTTGCCATCTTGCTGGTGGCGAAGCCACGGATCGAAGGATTCTCACGCGCACTGACCGCTGAAGAACTATCAGCGACGTTGGAACTTGCAGTGATCTCGGTAATCGTACTTCCTCTCCTTCCTACCCATGACTATGGCCCTTGGCAGGTACTCAACCCTTTTAATATCTGGCTTATGGTTGTCCTCGTGAGTGGACTATCATTTGCTGGATTCATCGCTATGCGGCTGTGGGGAGAACGTCAAGGATTGATTCTCGCTGGAGTGATTGGCGCGTTGGTGTCGAGTACGGCGGTGACAGTAGCAATGGCTGCCCGCTCACGTGTAGATGTGAGTCTCGAACGGCCAGCAGCGGCAGCAACAGTGCTTGCGTCGACGATCATGTGTCTCCGTGTGGCCGCTCTTGCTGGCATCGTGAATATGGGAATACTTCCACGTCTTCTTCCGGTTGTGGGGATCATGGCTCTTACTGGGGTGCTGGCAGCTGGGATCTTGAGTCGCGAGGCATCATCCGTAGAAATCAGCCGTACAGAGAGCACTCAACTGACGAATCCGTTTAGTCTTCGCCAAGCGCTGGGGTTTGGCGTGATGTATGCACTCATACTAGTGGGAGTGCGAGCAGCGCAGGAGTATTTTGGTCCGCGAGGTATCTATGCAGCGGCAGTGTTCTCGGCGGTTGTTGATGTCGATGCGGTCACGATCGCGTTTACCCGATTAGGGCCAGATGTCGATGCGTGGCGCGCCACCGTAGCGGCGATTACACTTGCGGTCGTGACTAATACCCTGGTCAAACTTGGTATCGGAATCGCTGCTGGTACTCCAGGATTCTGCCGTAGGGTCGCCATTGCACTGGGAGTGATGGCAACTATGGGGACACTCGCTGGTGTGGTGGCCTACAAGTATCTGTAAGCAGAAGATATCATCGCGTTTGTCACGCGTAGGTGAGTCGCCTTCGGCGTCGCGATATGGCACCTCCCAAACCCTTCCTCCTTACAACCCCACCACTTATTGAATTTTGAAGGATAGTCTCCCGTCATGCCCACGCAGGCAGATATCCAGAAATCCTGCCCCACGTCTTGGATTCCAGTTTTCGCGGTTAGGTCTTTTGGCGGTAACGTTCCCACTTCTGCGAATGGGTACAAGAGTCTTTCTCAGAAATGAGAACGTTCCTTAGAATTCTTGCTGATTATGCTGGCATCCGCCTTGCTGAAAACGAGACCCACATGCGAAAGGGTGAGTTGTTTGGGGGACGTACATATATGGAAGCAACGGTGAGGGGAAAATGAAAGTCAAGGAACTGATGCAAACGAATATGGCAAGCCTGCGTGACTACGATACCTTGGAGGCTGCCGAAGCGCTTATGCAAGTGGGTTGGATTCGGCATCTGCCAGTGGTGACAACAACTGACCAGCTTGTTGGAATTTTAACCCAACGTGACTTATTTAAGGCGTTGCCATCTTCGGTCTTGGGTGCCACTGCCGCAAAGCAGAAGCGAGGAATCGCCGATGTTCCGGTGAGCGAAGTCATGACGAAAGAAGTAAAAGCGATTGGACCAGAGGCAGAGCTCGTTGAGGCAGTAGAAATCATTCTTGCCAACAAGTTCGGAGGACTACCTGTTGTCGTCGAGAAGAAGCTGGTTGGCATGTTGACTGAGACGGATCTGCTCCAATATCTACTGCAGCTTTTGAAAAAAGCGAAGCGTTCTCATGTATCTGCGCAAGCCGCTAGAAAGATGCGACCCAGGCTGCGGACGTAACTACCTTTCCCCATAGATATGAAGATGTCAGGCGTCCACTTTGCAAATGAAAATATCATAAAAAGTGACGAATTTCTTATTTCTGAGAATAGTTCAGTAAAAATTCGCAGAAATGGGAAAAGTGCACCCGCAAGTAGCTTGATGGCAATGCCCACTTATCGCTCAGTTCTATTGTGATGGTCGCATAGCCACGTAGCGTGTGTGCTTATGTGGCCGACTCGTTTCCGTACGTGCCTAACGCTTTGTCATATCCTCGCGATGGCATGCCCTTTGCGGTTCTTCAGGAGGGAAAGATTGAAGATTCGATTCGGGAGGTATTTATGATTCACGAAGTAACAGGCGACATCTTACTGACCAAAGCACAGGCTATTGCACACGGCGTAGCTCCAAATGACCCCTTTGATCAAGGACTCGCTCGTGCGCTACGTGAACGCTGGCCCGCCATGCACAAAGACTACCGTCATTATGCAAATCAAACCCATCCTAAGCCCGGAGAGCTGTGGCTCTGGAGCGGTGTGGGAATACGTATCTTTACGTTACTGACACAAGATGGGTCTCTTGATCACGGTACTAAGCCTGGGAGAGCTACTGTGGCCAATGTGAATCACTGCCTTCGCCTGCTGCGGCAGGAAGTCGAGAAAGAACATATGCAGAGTCTCGCGCTCCCGCGGTTGGCAACAGGAGTGGGTGCATTAGCGTGGGATGAAGTGAAACCGCTGATCGAGAAACACTTAGGCGATTTGCAAATTCCAGTGTTTCTCTATTCGACGTATCGGCCGGATGTTCAAGCAACAGAACCTGGACTTTGAACGATACCGTTGTCGTGCGATTGTTTCAGAAAAGGAGGAGAAGACATGCCCGAGCGTCCAAATAGTGTCCGGCGTCATGAGGCGCAGCCTTCTGGGAGACAGCCCACAGGTGTTGAGGGTTTGCATAAGGGGACGTTTACTGGGCAAGAAAACGGTGTGCCGATACCTCGCGCAACAAACCACCAACGCACGATAACGATAGAGGAGTTATCGGCCGTACGATCCCCCAAACTTCTCTTTGAACTTTTACAAGCCAAAGAGGCAGATGTCGACAAGATCAAGAGTGTATTAGGTTACGAGACCGAACTTGAAAAAGTGCAGATCGAACTGGTGAAAATGCAGCGTTGGGTGCAAGAGAACAGGAAACGCGTCGCGATTCTCTTTGAAGGCCGCGACGCTGCCGGCAAAGGGGGAACGATTCGTCGCTTTACGGAACACCTAAACCCCAGAGCCATGCGGGTCGTAGCCCTGCCGGTACCAACCGAAGAAGAAAAAGGGCAATGGTATTTTCAACGCTATATCCGACAATTGCCTAATCGTGGAGAAATCGTCTTTTTTGATCGTAGTTGGTACAACCGCTCTGTCGTCGAGCCGGTGAACGGATTCTGTACCGACGAACAGTATGAGCAGTTCATGCGACAAATCCCGGAGTTCGAACATATGCTATTCGAAGACGGGATTCTCATGATCAAGTTCTGGTTCTCGATCTCGAAAGACGAGCAACTACGTCGCTTTACTTCGAGACAGCAGAATCCTCTGAAACACTGGAAGCTCAGTCCAATCGATGGGAGAGCACAGGAACTCTGGGATGCCTATACAAAATACAAGGAGGTCATGTTTAGCAGAACCCATACCACATTTAGTCCGTGGATTATTGTCAAAGCCAATAATAAGCAGAAGGCTCGACTAGAAAGCATGCGTTATGTCCTCTCTATGGTAGACTACG
>JAYVFX010000437.1:0-4330 GCA_043772795.1 Deltaproteobacteria bacterium | reverse complement strand
AGCGCACCAGACGTAGCGAAAAATCTTTTTTATCCTGGGCAAAATCATCAAAGAAGCCTCGGGAATTCAATGGTTTGAAAAAAGTGTCCTGACATCAGGGGTAAAAGGGTAAAAGGCGAAACGGAAGAAAAAGACAGCATCATCCCCTTTCGCCCTTTCGCCCTTTCGCCCTTTTCCGATCCGGCCTTGCCACACTCCAGCGATGCCCATAAGCAGAGAGAGATTTTTTCCGAAGGAGAGCAACTCATGAGCAGTGAACGAAAGTGGCCGATCGAACATCCAGACTGGATTCAACTCTATTCCTTGGCGACACCCAACGGACAAAAAGTGAGCATTGCGCTGGAGGAAGCGGGATTACCGTATGAAGCCCATAAAGTGAATATTTCGCAGAATGATCAATTCACCGATGAGTTCAAAGCGGTCAACCCGAACTCAAAGATTCCGGCGATCGTTGATCCCAAAGGACCGGACGGTAAGCCATTAGCAATCTTCGAGTCTGGTGCGATCTTGCTGCACCTAGCAGAGAAAACTGGCAAGCTACTTCCTGCAAATCCACGTCGTCGTAGTGAAGCGATTCAATGGCTGTTCTTTCAGATGGCGGGTGTTGGTCCGATGTTTGGCCAGTTTGGTCACTTCTATAAATTCGCAAAGGAAAAGCTTCCATATCCGATCGAGCGTTACACCAACGAGGCACGTCGACTGCTTGGCGTGTTAGAAAAACGATTCACAGAAGGTTCGTATTTGGCAGGCGAGGAGTACACGATCGCCGATATCGCCACATTTCCGTGGGTCGGTTGTCTGGACTGGGGCTACAAAGCGACTGAAGACCTTAAACTGAAGGAAGACTTTCCCAAGGTGATGGCGTGGTACACACGCTGTATGGAGCGCCCCGCATCGGTGCGAGGCGCGAATGTCTGTCCTTTTTAAGAGTCTGAGAGTCTACGAGTCTACAAGTCTGGGAGTCTACGAATTTGGAAACTTCTCAGTTTCTTCTTTTCTTGACTCCCGAGACTCTTAGACTCTACGACTCCTAGACTGCTTACGCTGCTTGTCCGCCGCGCAGCTGTCGACCCGCAGTTGCGCCGGTGCATTTGCCATCTTCAAAGGTCACCTGGCCATTGACGATGTACCAGCGATATCCTTCAGACTTCTGCACTCGCCGCCATTCGTTGGCTGGCAGATCGTGGACCACCTCAGACGGGAGGATCTTCAGTTTTGCGAGGTCGTAGGCGATGATGTCTGCCGCCATGCCTTCTCGCAGACAGCCACGATCCTTGATCCCTGCTGCCCATGCAGTGAGGTAGCTGAGACGATAGTGCGCTTCTTCGAGGCTCATGATGCCTGAATCACGCACCATCCAGGTGAGCATGTCGGTCGAGTAGGTTCCTGGGGTGATGAATTTAATGTGCGCGCCACCGTCGGACACGCCAGGCAGCGTGTACGGGGAGGCCATGATTTCTCGATAGTTTTCTACGTTGGAATTGATGACCGGACCACGCCACACGGTGCGGATCTCTTTCGCTGAGATATCAAGCATTGCATCGATCGGATGCTTGCTCTCTTGCGTGGCGATTTGCTCAACGGTTTTGCCTTCGTACTTCTTCAGCGAGGCGTCTGGTGTATGGTCACAGACGAATTCCCCCAGTTCACCAAACAAGAAGTCACGGGACTTGGTACCAGCATCGTACTCTTCGCGCAGTGCCGCACGAATACGTGGGTCAGCAAGTTTAACGCGCTTCTCTTCAGTCGTGCCAGTAGTGGCTTCGCGCCAGTTCGGGCTATCGTCGAACAGATTCCAGTTCTCAAAGGTGATGTGGTTGGCTGCACGCGCAGTCACAGCCTGAGCGAAGACGGGTTTCCCTTGCTTGTTGGCTTCGGCGAGCCAGCGCAACTGGGCGCGATAGACGTAGGGGAACTTGTCGTTCACTGCCATCGCATTGAACAACACCGGACGGCCACTTTCTTCGGCGAGCTTAGAGTTGAAGTCGAAGTCGTGGTGCATGCCCGCGTTCGGATCATCGACCCCGACGCTTGAACGGGTAAATTGAATACAGCCCGTGCCTTTTTCTGCCAGCGTACGAGCCATGTGGACATAGAAGGAGTCCGGTAACATGTCGGAAATCATCGGGCTGCCGTCATAGTCGCACTGCACGGCTGAGCTGCCGCCTGGGACGAGTTGTTGTGCGCCCCAGCCAACTGCACCGGCGTCCATTGCTTCCGATAGCAGTCTGGCAACCTGTTCGGTTTCCTTTTCGTTCGGGCGCCGCTCTTTCGCGGCTGCGAAGCTGCCCATTACATATGCCACTGCTGGTGAGATGGGGAAGAGATGTGAAATGTTGATGCCTAACGGCAGCCGCTCTAAACGGTCGAGATACTGTGGGAAGGTTTCCCATTTGAAGTCCATGGAGACGCGCATCGGTTCCATCGGAATCGCTTCGTTACGCGACAGTGCAAGCATGGCACGCTCAGCATCTGCCGGGTGCAACGGGGCGAAACCGAAGCCGCAGTTCCCCATGGTAACCGATGTTACCCCGTGCCAGCTTGACACACTCAGGTACGGGTCCCAGTGGATCTGCGCATCATAGTGAGTATGAAGATCAATACCACCTGGTGCGACGATCAACCCGCTTGCGTCGAGCACCTTCTTGCCATCACTGGTGTTCAGACGGCCAATCTTTGCGATCTTGCCATTCTTGATACCAATGTCGGCTTTGTAACGCGGCACCCGCGTTCCATCGACGATGGTTCCATCTTTAATAATGACATCAAATTCAGCCATAATGCCCTCCTCTAATTTTTATTGCCTTACCATGAGATATTTTTGGCGGTGCTGTCAAGGGTTTGTATTGGAAGCCGATGGTACTTTCCCTCGAAGGTTTTGCTTCCGTCCCACACATAGTGATCACCTTGGCGCACGGCAGTCAAGCGCAGAGACACCACGTCGCTGCCCGCGCCTGGTTCGGACAGCGCCAGCTCGGCGATCTTCTCACCACGAATTGCTGCCGTCAAATACTTCTGTTTCTGCCCCTCGCGGCCATTGCGAAGAATGGGCATGGTCTTGAGAGAAGTATGAGCGGCCACTGCGGCCCAACCGAGACCTTTCACGTTCTTCCGAAGCCGCTCGCGGGCCGTGGTCGCGCCGGTGGCGCTGGTTAGGCGCTGCTCAGTCTCGGTCTCATGCCCCCCCTCACGACGCGATGAGGGTTCCCTCTTTGCTCAGCCTGCGCGTCTTCGCACCTTCCACACTTCTTCACACGGCCACTGCCGCGCCCACTCCAACGTGACAAAGGGGTAGGGTGTCGTCGCGGTTGGCTCCGGGCGCACCTCCACCAGCTCCTCAATCTCGAAGCCCGCACGCCGCAGCAGCCGTATCCACTCCCCGTGTGAGAGGTGAAACTCGACTCCGTGAGCCCCCGGCCATTCAATCCGAGACAGGCCGAACGCGGGGCGGAGGAGGCAATTTGTTCAATCACCCGCTTCAAGGGTGGGATTTGCGGTTGGTATAGGAAGGTGGCCAAGGTAAGGTAATGCTTCCTGAAGCATTTGCACGGAGGCAAAGTTATGGCTCGCCGTTTGCCGAAGGATTTGGGGTGGACGAAGGTGGTTTTGGCAATCGCCGACCCCTCGTGTGCTGCGTGTGGTCGGCGGATGCACGTGAAGAAACATCGCCACCGTCGCGTGTACACTTTGGAGGGGCCGGTTTGCTATGTGGCGAAATTGTTGCACTGCCCGCACGCAGCATGCCCGAATCATCGCGGGACCTTCAGTCCCGAACAGGAGTTGACTGTGGCCATGCCGCGATGGCTAATCGGCTGGGACGGTTTCTGTTGGCTGGGGCATCGGCGTTTTGCGCGGCCTTGGTCTGTGCCGCAATTGCGTGCCGAATTGTTGGATCGTTACACGATCGTGTTATCGGAAGACGCGATTGAGGATTATTTGCAGCGGTATCAATGCATGGTGGCCGCGCATCAGCAAGACTGCGTGTTGCTGACGAAGGCCTACGCCACGCCACGCCAGGTGGTGCTTTCGATTGATGGGGTGCAGCCGGAGAAAGGGCACGAGACGCTGTACGTGGTGAGAGAACTGGGGCGACAACGCGTCTGGTTCGCGCAGCCCCTTTTGTCGAGCGCAGCTGACGAGATTCGCCCGTTGATCGTGCAGGCCAAAGACTGGGCCGAACGGTTGGGGTGCCGAGTGCGGGTGTGGGTGTCCGACAAGCAAGAGGCGTTTGTGACGACGATTGCGAGCGTGTGCCCGGGGGTGCCGCATCGGTATTGCAGCACCCATTTTTTGCGTGATTTGGCCAAGCCGGCGCTGGAGTTGGACAGCC
>JAYVFX010000436.1:0-4730 GCA_043772795.1 Deltaproteobacteria bacterium | reverse complement strand
AGCGGGGCGTCTCTACAGCGACATTACCCCCAGCATTTCTTCGTGCCTACGTAGAGCTTTTCATCTTCTCGTTCCGGTGTAGAGACGCCCCGCTGGGGCGTCTCATGTTAGAACCCCAACCCCTTCTTCCGTGCCAGCACCCCATCGACCCAGCGCTTTTCATCCGTGTGCGCGGGATAGAGTGCTGAGAGTGCCTGAGCCAAACTCCAGAATCGTTGATCTTTGCCTGCGCCTTCTTCAACCAGGAATCGTTTCATCGCTTCAGAACGACCAGCAGCAAAAAGGATCATTGATTGGTGGATGCGGTCTAGCGTTGTCGTACCGAGTGCCGGTGCTCCTTTGGTTCCCCAACCATCATCCTCTTCTGCTTGCTCCACTGCCTGCATAAAGCCAAGTTGCAACTGTGCCTCTTTCTTTTTCCGCTTGGCTGCTGGCGCTTGTGCTTCGTCTTTACCAAAAAGAAAACGGGTACGTTCGGACACTGGGAGCAGTCGTGCTGTATCTCCTTTCACCTCGACAAGACGAGTCAACTGTTCCAGGTGCGCGCCTAGCCCTTGGGCGATTTTACGAGCAGCATCGTACTCCAGAGAAAACCCACTGGCCTTTGGTCCCTTACTGGAAGAGTCTTCATCCTCATCTTCCTCTTCCACCTCACCCTTCGTCACTCCGCGTTCTACATTTGTATTCAGTGTCCACAACCACATTGCGGTAAGACGAGCATCTTCCTCGAATCCGCTCGTATCAGCTCCAGCGAAGATTTGCGTCAGTGCTTCTCTAGCAACTGCCGCCCAGACGTGTTCAAGATACTCTTTGAGCGTGACTTGCTCACCACTGGCTTTCTCAACCTGTGAGTAGCGAGAAAAGATTTCCAGCGCAGGGCCAAGGCAAGCAAAAATGGCATCCGCACCGACAACGCCTTCAGTGGCCAATCGTGGCATCCATTCGTGAATGCGCCTGGGCAGTTCTGCGAGTACATCACGCCAGTCGCCAATGTCATCGGTACGGACAGAACCATCCGGATTCTCGCGCGGGCGGCAGACGAGGTGAACGGAGGAAGCGAGAGCTGCAGAATCCTGAGCGCGCAAACGGCCGGGGCGCTCGGTATCAATCGGCCATGAGCCAGTCATAATCCAACCAGCATCTATCATCGCCTGAAGTTGCGACTCCCAACCGGCTGTTGACTTGTGAGCGAAGACAACGATGCCAATTCCATTCGGTGACAAAACTCTTCTGCCTTCGGCCATCGCCTCCTTCATTGTGGATTCGTAAAGTGCGGAACTCTTTCCGCGCACGTCATCAACGATGCACTCGCCGTCCTTCGGGGTAAGAGAATCAAGCTTTGCAAATCCCGGTATCATTCGCCGCAGCCAAACGTAGAAAAAATCAGACAAATCCGCGTAAGGCACAGCATCGTAGTAAGGCGGGTCTGTTACGAACGCGCTTGCTGAATCATCTGGCAACGGATGCTTTGCAGCCGAACCTTGTTGAGAATGCCCTTGAGTGCTGATGTAGCCTTCGGCTGACAGACCCTTTGAAACTAAATCAACATGGCTCAACCAATTTCCAGTGCTGTCAGAGAAAACTCCGACCTCTGGAAAATCCCAAGCAATTGGCAACGCCTGCCGTCCGAAGACGTGCTCAATCTTTTCTCCAACCGAATTCCATACAGTCAGAGAGGCATTCTTGTCGGCGAGACGGTCAACGGCCAAAGCAAGACACGATTGAAGAACCGCTGGGAATTCTGATTTGTCTCCGCTGCTTACTTTCGCACCCACCGCATTCACCAACCGCACAAATGTCGTAAGTGCCAACGCCTGTCGTGCCGAAAAGATGTTTCCCCATTCGAGCATTCCATAAAGTTGAACTCGGAAGCCGAGTGTGCCTTGCGGCGGCAGGGGTTCGTCTGACACGAGGCTGAGTATCCCCTTGTGTTGCTTCTTGCGACGCTCCAACTCAAGGGCAGCTTTCTCGGCTGCAACCAAATCTTGGTTACTTGGCAGGCGGTAAAAGCGCCCTTGTTCGGTGTCTCTTGTTGATACGACACAAACCAGTTGCGCGTCATATGCCCCGCCGTGTCGTGCCCTGAATTGTTCGCGGACTCGCGCAACCGGCGTCGTGTAACCGCAGCAGGGACACGTCGCAGAACCGCGCTTCACAGTGCCGTCGAACTTCGGGTCGGCGATTTTCTCGTTGTGCTCGCTCTGATTCACCCAGCCGTCGCGTTGCTTGATGATGATTTGGAAGTCCACGGACTGGGCCTTCTTGTTCGGGACGAGTTGCAGGGCCACGGAGCGGTTGGCTTTCTTGGCCAGCCAGAGGGAGCGGATGAGCGGAACTTCGGCGCCGCAGCCTGGGCCTTCGCAAGTAATCGTCCGTGCCCACAGATAGGCAATTGGAGTCGCGCCGTCAGGATCTTTTGGATAAAACTCTGCCAATTCCTTCTCGGCTTCTTTCTTGATCCACTCGCCCCACTTGCGGACCTCGTCAGCAAACCGTTGGCCATACTTGGGTATGTATTCGAGGACCACTTTGTTGAGCAGAACAGCTACGGGGTTCAGGTCACTGGCAAAGGCATCTGCGCCAACACGCAAGGCTTCAAGTGGTATAGAGCCGCCACCAGCAAATGGATCGACTACAAGCGGCTTCGTACCTGGCTCGCCACCTAACGCTTCGTGAGCAGCCTGCGTCAATGCTCGGCTGGTTTCCAGATATTCCTTGACCGTTGAATTATCCCAGTTGGCAAAGTCAGCAATGAAATCGAGCAGAGCAAAGCGCAAGGCATTGAGATGTGCGGGATTGGTAGGATCAAGGCGATTTCCCGGCTTGACCAGTGTCAGCCAGCGGGTAATCGACTCTTGCGAGCAACTATCTGCCAGTGATCCTTTCGAGGTTGCTTTGATCGCAAAAGCGGTGATGAGTTCTGCGGCCTTCTCGCGAAATATCTGTGGGCAGAGCGGATCAACCGGATCAGGCCACAACGCCGCGCAAATCACTGCTCGACAGGCCGCCAGTGGTCGTCGCGCCCACCAGATATGCAGCGTGGAGATATGCCCATGTCGAATGCTCTTCTCTCGGCGTGCATGCGCGGAGATGCGTTTGATAGGCAGGTCTACTTCGATGAGGCGTTTGGGGTATTGGGGTGGATTCATTCTTTTGTTTCGCCTTACAGGGTAGAGACGTAGCATGCTGCATCTCTACGGCTCAATCGCTTGGAGGCCACCATCCTGCGCTAACCCAGAGTCTGCGCGTGACAACGATCATCGGATTGTTTAGCTTGAGTGCTGTGACAGTTGCGCGCCCGGTAGGGGTCAGGCCGATGATCTTCGTTCCGTCTTCGTTCCAGCAGAAATGTCCGTTCCAACTCTGCTCGCGTGGATTAAACAGGGCAACAATCTCTGAAGTGTCCGGGTCGGCGGCTTTGGTCTGGGTCCCTTTGAACTCGTTACAGCGCCGACAAGACAGCCACAGATTCGCTTCAACTGTTCTACCGCCCGAAGCCAGAGGGTTGAGATGCTCGAATTCCATTGGCATCCCAATCAGCACCTCGCTGCACAGACAATAACCGCACCGGTAGCGCGCCTGTTCACGGATTCTCCTTCTCAACCCGGCAGGAATTTTGCGGTGAGGGTGATTCATGTAGGCAGGGCAGTAAGCTGACCGAGTTCAGCAAGCGTGGGAATACGTTTGCCGCGAAAACGTAGTAGCACTGCCGCACGTGCTTTGCGCAACATGACAAGATCAGCCTGCCGCTGTAACAGCGTGAGTCGTTCGCGCTCTGCCACCGTAAGCGAGGTAGACCGTTGTCGGTCCAGTAATTCACTGAGTTCTCGTTGGAGTTCAGCGGGCACTGTTTCTCCCATCACCTGCCAGAGAGATTGATCATCAAGCATTTCCAGCGCGATCAGATTTTCAATGATATCATCCGGCAATCCTTCCAGTGGTGGAAGCGATGCTTGCAAAGCATGCAACAACAGCTCCTCAACCGGCTGGTTGGTAGCTTGAGCCGTACGCTGGATCGGCTGAAAAAAGCTATCCGGTAAAGTCAGAGTGATGGTTTGCGACATTGGTGTCCCCTCCCTTGCAAGACTCATGACACGGTCCGTCCAAGCACCCGTAGTGCCTGCACGCGTAATAGCGAAATTGTCTCGCTTACCTCGACCAGCGCCTCCAGCTCCTTCCGTTCCGTGTCCGAAAGTTGTCCTTCTGTGTTGCGGTCCATCAACGCTTGTAGATGCGCGTCAATCTTCGGAGGAAAACGCAGATCCGCTACAGAAGTGACAAGCTCGATCGGTGTCTCAATGGTTGACAGACTCATGATGTGTACTCCTTGCAAATCGCCCTCTTTCTATCACGGTTTTCCGCTCTTGGGATGCTCCGCCGCTAAGATCTGCTCCGCCCCAACGTGGTAATGCTCGATCTTCTGTACCGGCATCCATCCCAAACGCACCGGATCTTGAACGATATGGACCTCAGGCATGGAAGCGCAGTTGAAAACCGTATAGAGCCAGTAATCCTGCTTGAGTCGCTCGGCGGTTTTGTATTCATTACTCGTGAGTGCGACCTCACCAACGGCTGCTCTCCCTTTGACTTCGATGAATCGGACCTCGATAGCGGTCTTGGAGTCTTCAGGCTGAGACTTGCGAGAGATGAGATCAAACCCCCGGTTGTCTTTTTCTACACTCTCGACTTGCCAGCCTCGTGCGACTTCATACGCAGTCACTGCCTCAACC
>JAYVFX010000435.1:0-10487 GCA_043772795.1 Deltaproteobacteria bacterium | reverse complement strand
ACTGGACAGACTGTTCTCCCTCCTCCTTTTGATGTTGTTGCTTCTCGTATTCGTACGGATCTGAGGCACACCAATGCCTATGCGTATTCGTACCTTCATCCCTTTAAGAAGGTGACAGTAACCATTGGTGGCAGCGGAGATTTCACCGATGGTGAGAGTCCAGATACCAAGGGGATAGAGCAATTTAACCCGAAGTTTGGTCTTACCTGGGAGCCGATTCCAGGCACGACCCTTCGGGCGGCTGCGTTTCGGGCGTTGAAGAGAACCTTGATTACCAATCAGACGTTAGAACCGACGCAGGTTGCTGGGTTTAACCAGTTTTTTGATGATTTTAATGGTACAAAAGCCTGGCGTTATGGTGGTGCGATCGATCAGAGCTTCTCGCTCAATCTTTTTGGCGGTGTAGAACTCGCCAGGCGAGATCTCAATGTGCCGGCCATTGAGGCCCAATCGGGAAAATCTATACGGGTAGATTGGGAAGAGAATCTCTTGCGAACGTATCTTTTTTGGACACCCCATCCGTGGCTGGCACTCAGGGCGGAATATCAATATGAGCGAGTTAGAAGAGATGAAGAATTAACTAACGGAGTAAAAAAGATGGATACGCATCGTGTGCCGTTAGGGATCAGCTTTTTCCACCCTTCCGGATTAAGCGCCGCGCTGACGGCAACGTATTACAATCAAGGCGGGGTGTTTGAGAGAATTGCCGGAGGGTTTCCGTCTGGTAACGATAACTTCTGGACTGTTGATGCGGGAATCAACTATCGTCTGCCAAAACGCTACGGTTTTGTTTCCATCGGAGCAACGAACCTTTTTGATCAACGGTTCAGATACTATGAGACAGACTTTAATAACCCGCATATACGACCAGACAGGATGTTCTTTGCTAGAGTCACCCTGGCGCTTCCCTAAACCTATAAACCAAATCTAATTGAAAGGACAACGGTTATGATCAGAAAGATACAGCTCGTTCAAGTGTTCTCGACAAGAAAAAGACCAGGGTACGGATAGATGAAATCAATCAGATTCCTGTAATGCCGCGAGTGTCAATGACGTTCAATTACCTACAGAACAAACGGAGGATGTCATGTTGAAGAGCTTACTGATGATCGGCCTATTGAGTATGAGCACGGTCGCGCTGTTGGGGACTGAAGCCAATGCGAGGGTATGCCTTCTTTCTCAAGGAGGAAGCTGCATTTTTTGGTCGGGGAGTGTGGAATGTGATCTAACCGCAACCGGAGTTGGAGACATTAAGCATGACCCCAAGTCCCTTGGTTGTAACATCAACTCGACGGGAACTGGACTTCTTCTCTGCGGAAATCCGGGTGCGCACCACAACGCCGCGCCTGGCATACAAGTCGTTACTGTGCCTGAGAGTTTTGGCTCTACTACGGCGATTAAAAACGTCGATAAAAACGGAAAAGCCTCTGCGACGGTTATCACCTCACCTGATTTAACCAGTCTGAATAGCTTTTGTCCAAACACGAACTGGGTGGCGTTGGACTATGTACCCTGTACACCCAGCATAGATGCCGCGCTATTAGATCAGGATGGAACGCTTGACTCGGCAACCTACAGTTGCACCCTGCCAAGCTGTGAAACCTTAGGGTACGACCCGAACACGCTAAAGTTTGAGCGACGCCAATATGAGTGCACGCGACAGTAAGCTGAGATTAGCAAACGGTGTAGGGTGGGACATCGCCCATATGCGCCACGTTAATCCCAAGGGGCGTGTGTTTGCAGAGTACGTGCCCCCCGCGCGCCGAGGAATTTATGCTCTGGCCGATTTGAGGCGCGTTGGGAGTTTGCGCGGATGAGAGTGCCGTTCCGTTCCCTCTTCTCCATTACTCCAGGTTCCTTGACCCTCACTACCATTCTCGCTGTTGTTCTTCTCTTCCGATCCCATGTTCCCATTTTCGAGCTGATCGAATTGAAGACGTATGACCTCCGTTTTCTCTCGCGCGGTCAAGTGCAACCCTCACCAACTGTTGTTCTTGCGCTGATTGATGAAAAAAGCCTTGCAGCTGAGGGACGCTGGCCGTGGCCACGGTCGAAGATGGCGAGATTAGTTAATAAGCTCTCTCACGATGGGGCCAAAGTTATCGGCTTTGACGTTGGATTCTTAGAGCCAGACGAGAATTCTCAGCTGGCACTGCTCAATCAGTTGAATCAGGCCGTTGAGACATTAGCGATAAAGAATGCACAATTATCGGATTTTCTTAAAGAGCGAAAACGCGAAGCTGATAACGACCTCACCCTTGCCAATGCAATAAAAAGCTCGTCTGCTGCGGTTGTGCTTGGCTACTTTTTTTATGAGCGGGAAGAAGATCTCGGCTACCAGATTCCACAAGAAGAGATAACGCAACGACTTGAGCGATTGGACTCCTCCAAATATCCGCTCGTCACGTATACCCGACAGGGGATGGAGGCGGTGTCGCAGGACATGAAAGCCTACGCCCCAGAACCGAATCTCGCTATTTTTACCGAAGCCGCTGCATCGTCGGGCTATTTCAGTTTAAGGACCGATGTCGATGGTGTCGTGCGCTGGATGCCCCTTATGATCCAGGGCGGTGAGGATCTCTTTCCTCCACTCTCGCTTCTGTGTGCCTGGCATTATCTGGACAAACCATCACTGTCGGTGAAATTTGATCCCTTCGGGGCAATTGGGGTCCGCATGGGGGATCGTTTCATTCCTACCGATGAGACAGGCCGTCTCCTGATTAACTATCTTGGCCCAGCCAAGACGTTCCCACATTTTTCCATCAGTGATGTGCTAAACGATAAATATGCTCCAGGGACATTTGCCGGAAAAATCGTGATGATCGGATCGACCGCCCTGGGTGCTCATGACTTGAGGAATACCCCGTTTACGAGCTTGAGCCCTCTGTATGCTGGTGTAGAGATTCAAGCCTCGGTGATCGACAATATCTTGCGCCAGCAGTTTATAACGAACCCTCAATGGTCGCGGGTTTATGGCCTCATCTCTATCATTATCCTTGGTGGCGTAAGTGGCATTGCTGTTGCGTATCTCGGCCCGCTCAAAGGACTGATCTGCGCCATAATATTAGGGGCGGGACACATCTTTGTTGCTCGCTGGCTGTTTATCAATGCTGGGGTATGGCTGAATATCGTCTATCCTTTGCTTGCCCTCGCAGCGAATTATACGGCTGTCAGCGTGTACGATTATGTCACTGAGGAGCGGGAACGTAAAAGGATCGAGGAAACCTTCACTCATTATGTGGCCCCCGCGGTAATCGAGCGGATGATCAAAGAACCTGAGCACTTGAAATTAGGAGGAGAAGAAAAAATCCTCACTGTATTGTTTAGTGACTTACAAGGATTTACGTCTGTATCAGAGCGCTATGCGCCACGCGAGATGATCGAGATTCTCAGCGAATATTATACAAGAATGACTGAACGGGTTTTCCAATATCAGGGGACGCTGATTGAGTATGTCGGTGATGAGTTGATGGCACTGTTTGGTGCGCCCATCGAACAGCCTGACCAGGCAGAGCGAGCGTGCGCTGCAGCCCTAGCAATGCAAGAGACACGGAAAGCGCTGAACGAAGAATGGGTAAAGGTGAGTCGTCCGCCATTGATCGCCCGGACTGGAATTAATTCGGGACTGATGTTGGTGGGGAATCTCGGATCTCGCTACCGCTTCCACTACAGTGTGATGGGAGATCAGGTCAATTTGGCTTCACGCTTAGAAGGGCTCAATAAAGCGTATCGTACGCAGATTCTCATCAGTGAGCAGACTGCACAGCAAGTGAAGCAAGCTTTTATCCTACGAGAGGTAGATCTGGTACGGGTCGTAGGAAGGGAACAATCCGTGCGGATCTATGAGTTATTAGCGACCAGCGGGACGGTACTCCCCCATGGACAGGAAGAGGCACTGAGTACTTATGCTGCCGGACTCGAAGCCTATCGCCAGCGTTCTTGGGACGGTGCTCGGAAGCTGTTCGCTGCGTCCCTTGACCTCTGGCAAGAGAACGGGCCCGCGCAGACGATGTTAGAACGTTGCCAAAACTACAAAAAAACACCCCCCGCCGAGGAGTGGGATGGGGTTTTTGAGATGCTCCACAAATAGGACTCTTTAGGGCATTTTAGAAGCTCTGTCTTCTCTTGCGCAAGCAGCAGGGTGTTATTCAAGCCATCGTTCTGCTTCTGAAGGTGAGGAAAATGCTTCCTGCAATTACTCTTCTCATTTCGCCGTTTCCCCATTTCGCTGGTTCTCCTTTTTCTCTTCTTATCTTTTGCCTTTCTTGGACGCTGGCCCCAAGACTGACGAACAGCGCTTTCATCTCTTGCAGATCCTTCGTCTCGAATTCTTCCGTGAACCCATTGTAACTCTTACTGGGAACGGCCTGTACCCTTCCCTTATCTCGGCCTACTTTCCATATATACGCTACAAGCGTTGGTGTCAGCGTCATAAACAGTGCACGGCGCACCTCCTCAGGCTGAGAGCACCTCACACCTCGACGTACGTCTTCATTCAGCCGACGTGTAAAGTTACTAACAACTTGGAAACGCTGATAGGCCTCAGAGGCTGTCGTCCCGTTTCCCAGGCAACAACGGAATAGCGAATTTTTCTCTCAACTAAACAACACCTTGGCCAACTCGGAACGATATTGCTCAGCCAAGTCACTACGCGCACCGACCACCTCAAAAATTTCCAACATTGCTTTACGTGCGCTATCGTCACGGAATTTGCGATCTTGCTTCACAATCACGAGCAATTCAGTCAGCGCCTCTTCGTAGCGTCCGACTGCCGCAAGCAATTGCGATAATTCAAAACGGGCCTCAATATCGTTCGGATCAGCCGCAAGACGATCGCGATACTTTTGTTCATCGCCTGCACTCGCGCCAGTCTGCTTGAGTCGCAATTGCGCTAACAACTGCTGCGCCGCCGGATGTTCGGGAGCTGTATTAGGGATACGTGCCAGCAGAGTCTGCGCATCTCCCTCTTCTCCGCGTTGCACCAGGACACGTGCTAAGCCGAGTAGCGCGAACGGTTGATTCGCTTCTTTTGCCAACGCTGCACGGTAGAGACTTTCTGCTCCTTGAGCTTTGCCTGCTTCTTCTAAACGTTGAGCTTCCCACGCCAGCGACTCCGCTTCTGATGGCAACAATTGTTCGATAAAGCGCCGTACGTTCGGCTCTGGCTGTGCACCCAGGAACTCACCTGCTAGTGCACCGTTGCGTACGGCTTTCACTGCCGGAATACTCTGAATCTGAAACGCCTGCGCCAGCGCGGGATTCTCGTCGATGTTGATCTTCGCGAGAATAAATTTTCCTTGTTGTTCTTCAGCCAATTTTTCTAAGGTTGGACCGAGGGCGCGACATGGACCGCACCACGGTGCCCAAAAATCTATGACAACTGGCACTTCGTGCGAACGTTGCACAACGGTTTGCTCAAAGTCTTGTTCTGAGACATCAACGGTCCATTCGTTCATGAAATTTCTCCTACCGTAATCGATTTCCTTTAGGAGCAGTTCGCGAATCGCCCCTATGACATGAGAGCGTTACAGTACCATAGCTGTTGCGCTCCTTCTACGTTTCGCTTGGTGCCTTGCCAGTCTGTAGTAAATCTGCGAAATGTAGGCTCTCATTACAGTTTTATTCAAAGGAGCGCCTTATGGCTGCCAAGACCATGTTCGAGAAGATTTGGGAGTCGCACGTCGTTCGTACAGAACCAGACGGTACTACCCTCCTCTATATTGACCGTCATCTCGTGCACGAAGTAACTTCCCCGCAAGCCTTTGAAGGCCTGCAACTGGCTGGACGCAAACCTCGCCGTATCCACGCGGCCATCGCTGTTCCCGATCACAACGTCCCGACGATAGATCGTGACAAACCGATCGCGGATCAGGTCGCTGCCAAACAAGTTGATACACTGCGCGAGAATTGCAAAGAGACTGGTATTCCACTCTTTGACATGAACGATATTCGTCAAGGCATCTGCCACATCATCGGCCCTGAGCAGGGGTTTACGTTGCCCGGCACGACGATCGTTTGCGGCGACTCACACACTGCGACACATGGAGCGTTCGGCGCTCTAGCGTTCGGGATCGGCACCAGTGAGGTCGAGCATGTCCTGGCGACTGAGTGTTTAGTGCAACGCCCGGCAAAAACGATGGAGGTGCGTGTTGAGGGGAAACTCCCTGAACGTTGTACGGCCAAAGACATTATTCTCGCGGTCATTGGTAAGATCGGCACTGCGGGCGGGACTGGCTATGTCATTGAGTACACAGGCTCAGCGATTCGCGAACTGTCGATGGAAGGACGCATGACCCTGTGCAACATGTCGATCGAAGCAGGCGCGCGGGCCGGAATGGTCGCTCCTGACGAAAAGACGTTTGCCTATCTACAAGGTCGGCCGTTTGCTCCAAAGGGTGCAATGTTTGACCGCGCAGTCGCGGTGTGGAAACAGCTTGTGAGTGACTCCGGTGCGAAATTCGATCAAGTTGTCACACTGAGAGCGGAAGATATCATCCCGCAGGTCACGTGGGGCACCAGCCCAGGCATGGTCACTGACATCAACAGCAAAGTGCCGGACCCGAAGGACATGCCGACCCCAGCGCAACGCGAGGCAACCGAACGTGCCCTCGCCTATATGGGCCTCCAAGCTGGCACACCAATAAAGGACATCAAAATTGACCGCGTCTTCATCGGCTCGTGCACCAATGGTCGCATCGAAGATCTCCGTATCGCTGCGCAATTTGCGAAGGGCAAGAAAGTTGCTTCTACAGTCAAAGCGATGGTTGTTCCCGGCTCCGGCCTGGTCAAAAAACAAGCCGAAGAAGAAGGACTCGATAAGATCCTCAAAGAGGCTGGATTTGAATGGCGCGAACCAGGCTGCTCAATGTGTCTCGCCATGAATGCCGATGTCCTGGAACCAGGCGAGCGCTGCGCTTCCACCAGCAACCGTAATTTCGAGGGTCGGCAAGGCAAAGGTGGACGCACACATCTTGTGTCACCAGCGATGGCTACCGCCGCCGCAATTGCCGGGCATTTTGTCGATATTCGGACGTGGAACTGACACGTGGAACGTACTGCGTGTTGCGTAAAGAAAAAACGGAGCGCGCGCGTCACGAATTACGTAACACGAATTACGTAACACGCATCACCTATGACGTTTTCCTCCCCAAGGAGTTACACATGAACGCATTCACAAAATTGAAAAGTCTCGTCGCTCCGCTCGATCGGACCAATGTCGACACCGATCAAATCATTCCGAAGCAATATCTCAAAACCATTAAGCGCTCTGGTTTGCGCGAGGGATTATTTTCCGATTGGCGCTATGGCGTGGATGGCAAGGGCGACCGCAACTTTTTTCTTAATCAGGACCGCTATCAAGGCGCTAACATTCTATTAGCGCGTGACAACTTTGGGTGCGGCTCCTCACGTGAGCACGCACCGTGGGCACTGAGGGATTACGGTTTTCGTTGCATCATCGCCCCGAGCTACGCCGATATTTTCTTTAACAACTGTTTCAAGAATGGCATGTTGCCAGTCATCTTGAAGGACGACGAAGTTTCGCAGTTGTTCAAAGAGGTCGAAGCGCAACCAGGGTATCAAGTTACGGTCGATCTTGCAACACAGACAGTGACAACACCATCAGGCACTACGTTTCGGTTCGATATCGATGCCTTTCGCAAAGAGAGTCTCCTTAAAGGACTCGACGAAATCGGCCTGACGCTTCAGCACGAGAAAGAGATCACCGCCTATGAGCAACAGCGAAAGCAGGAAGCGCCGTGGCTTTTCTCTGATCTGTCATAAAACTATGCAGGAAAATCAAAAGGCAAAAGTCAAAGATCAAAAGTAAAGAAGCCCCTCTCTGAGCTTCACACTTTTTCTCACGTTTGCCTTTTGCATTTTGACTGCTCTTTCCCCCCAAAGGAGAGCTCCATGAAATTCGGCGTGGTAATCCGCAACATGGGTCCGCAATCGACACGAGAGACAATTACCGCGTGTGCGCGGGCGGTGGAAGATTGTGGCTTTGACGCGGCTTTCGTGGTGGATCACCTCGCCATTCCGCCGGATCAAACTGAAGGCTCGGGCGGACGTTATCTCGATCCCCTTACAACGCTCGGTTACCTCGCCGGTATCACACAAAAGATTCGTCTCGGCATCTCAGTGCTCGTGATTCCCTATCGACCTGCTTTGTTGATCGCCAAGCAAATCGCAACTCTGCAAGAGTTGTCAGGGGGCCGTATTATTCTTGGCGCCGGGGTTGGCTGGATGCGAGAGGAATTTGCCATCCTCGGTGTCGATCCGCGTAAACGCGGGGCGCTCACTGACGAGACGCTACAGATTTTGCACACCTTGTTTGCCAATGATGTCAATTCTTATGACGGCAAATTGGTGCAGTTTCCGCCGTTTGTCTTCGCGCCACGGCCTGCCCGGCCACCAATCTGGATCGGCGGCAGCGGCCCAAAAGCATTGGAACGGACACTGCGGTTTGGTGAGGCGTATTATCCCATTGGCCTAAAACCCGATGAGCTGATCCAGATTGGCGCATATCTGCGTGAAGAGGCACAAAAGCGTAACCGCCCGGCCCCAGAACTTATCGTCGGCGGGATGATCCGCGAAGGAGAAGGCGGCACCGCGAGTATGATTGATCGCATTTCAGCGTATCGTGACGCCGGTGCGAACTATTATGTGTTAGGGCTTGGGCGTTATCCGGATGCAGATACGTTCCGTCGTGGCATTGAGCGGTTTGCCACCCAGGTGATGCCCCAAATTTAGAGACGAAATGGATAAAGGGACAAAGGACAAATGAGGGGAATAACAGCAGCCTTGGTTCTTACTTTCCTGGTATTCTTCGGTCAGAGCGGCGCTTGGGCAGAATCTCCACAGCAAAACAAAACCTGGCGCCTTGTTACTGAACTGACCGCTGAAGAACGCCAACTGTTCGATCCCCGAGACAGCACTCCCCGTGATTCTCAGCTGCCGAATCTTCCTGCTGAACGTTATCCGTTTGAACCGCCCTACACTGCCGAAGAAATGGGCTACCGGGCAATGGAGTTCAGTCACTCGCCGCGCTGGTCGTGCAATCTCATTGATGTCACCGGTGCCCTGACCGCGCAAGGCTTCTTACGTACAAGCAAAATGTATAGTCCGATCTTTTACGTACCGAATGCCGAAGGGCACCAAGGTCTCACAGGTGAACTGTATAACACCGCACCCGGCGGACCGACGCGCAAGATCACTGGACAGAATATTTTTCCTCCAGAAGATCTTGGCAATCAAATGGTCCTGATCCAGTATCGCGCCGGCGGTAGCGCTGCGACTCGGTGGGATATGTACGCCTATTCCCCTGCTCTGCGGCGCGTACGACGCCAGCCCCAACCGCGTCGTGGCGATAAGCTCGCCCAAGGAGCAGAAAGTTTTGATGACATCTTTGGGCGTGATCCGTGGGAGTTTTCCTGGCATCTTCTCGGTGTTGATACGCTCTCTCAAACTGTGCGTTTTCCTAACACGCGACCGACGGTTACGCTCGCTGACGCGGATGGCACCCTCCATGACACGCCCACGAAAAACATTCGCATGATGGGTGACACCTATCCATTCTATACCGCAGATGGTGACGTCGAATGTTGGGTGGTCGAGGCACGAGTCAAAGAAGACTGGCTGCCCAATTATTATGCGCCACGTATTATCTACTGGCTGGATAAGCACTATTTCTATCCGTTACGCATCGAACAATACGACAAGGACGGGAATCTCATTTTTATCGAAACTCGTATTGCCAAACATCATAACCAAGCGATGGGCGACAAGGGTTACGGCATCTTGTTCAACCATTACTGGGATGTGACGCTCGACTACATGCGCTACAGCGTTCACGACGCGCATGAAACTCGCCAGTGGTCGGAGAAAGACCAAGCTGTGTTCTTTAGTCCGGGCGTGCTGCCGCGCGTGTGGTTTTTTGCTCCACTCAAGAGCCAATCGGAAGTATTAACGCCAGAACAATACTTCTTACGCCCGACCTTGGACCTCGGGAAGTTCCCGGCGGCACGGAAGATCACGCTGTCTCCAGAAATCGAAACGAAGTATCAAGCACAGGAAACTGCAGGACACCTAGTGTTTCAGGACTAGCGCCGCTGCACGACGTCAAGCAAACGGCCGGGAAAATTGGACATGATGCCGTCTACGTCAAGGTCAAGCAGTCTGTCCATTTCTTCGTGAGCATCAATCGTCCACACATGCATCTCACAACCCAATGCATGCGCAGCAGAAACTGTCTGTGAAGTCACCAATGGCATACTTTGGAATTCTGGTGGGATTTGTAACGCCTGTCCGGGCGGACGGTAGTCTGACAACTGGTTCGTTGTCACTCGTTGGATAAATTCGACAACTTCACCATAGGCAAAACTGGTCGCCATCTCAGGAGCCAACGCTCGCACGCGTGCCAGTACGGCGTCATGCTCCGATGCGAGGATAACCTGGCTTTCCCGCCCACATGAGCGTACCGCAGCGAT
>JAYVFX010000434.1:0-13640 GCA_043772795.1 Deltaproteobacteria bacterium | reverse complement strand
TCATTGTAGAAACCAAAGAACAGAGATTTCTCAAAATGGTCTTCTAACTCTAGAGCCGCAGTCTGGCTTTTGGATTGTTTTTGAATACTTTTACTGACGTTGTAATCAGATGTGCGGAGTTCGTGGTCAGTGACTTTCTCTTGGGACGCATCAAATGAAGAATGCGGCGGCTTATTTTTGACCCTCAAATTTTGAGGGTCAAAAATTCGTTCTCCATTTTCATCAACAGGCTCACGAGTTACAAAGCTACTGGCTTGCTCTTGATCAGATTCCGCTTCTGTAGCTAGTGAGGGTAAGGAAGCCTTTTCCTGTCCCTCTGCTTTGCTTTTGGTGAAATCTCCCGAATCAACTTCGTCAGAATCTATTTCTATTGATGCTTTAGAGAGTGCGGAAGCACTCTCTAAAGCAGTAGGATTGTCCTCTTTTGGCTTGTCTTGATGGGGTAGGATTACGATCTGAGGGTCTATTGTTGAGGGTCTATTATTGAGGGTCAAGTTATGATCCTCAACGGGTTGGATGGGGCTAGGCTCCGATCCCTTATCTTTGTCCTCTACTATATCCTCAATGATTTCCCGCGGTTTAGGGACTTCTAATCGCTGAAATATCGGATTGTCCTTCAGGCTAAACTTCCGTGCCACGACAGGACTCCTATCCTACTTTCCGAAGAAGCTCATTAGCTAGCGCCATGTGATCCTTCGCACCTGGACAAACGGGATCGTATTGAAAGATTGTCTGACGCAAAGAAGGCGCTTCCTTGAGTCTTACGTTGACGCGAACTATCGTTTCAAAAAGAAGTTCGTTGAACTGTGTCCGGAGTGCTTTGAATACCTCCTCCGAAACGTTCTCTCGTCGGTCGTACTTGTTAGCAACCAGTCCGAGAACCGTTACATGGCTCCCTAACTGCTCCTGACATATACGAATGGTGTCAAAAAGGAGCGTCAATCCGACGAGAGAGAGGAAATCGCAGCTTACAGGAATCAGAACGTGATCTGCGGCATTTAGTGCGTTAATAGTCAGCAGACCAAGAGAAGGTGAAGTGTCGATAAGGATGAAATCATACTTGTCGAGAATCTCCTGCGATATCTTACGCTTTAATGCATTCTCTCTCCCCAACATCGACGCCAGTTGAATTTCTGCACCCGCTAAATGTAGGTTCGATGGGGCAATATCTAAGTTCTCAGTCCCGGTTGACTGAATGATAGAGCTTAACGGCACATCTCCACTTGCAAGAACTGAGTACATCGCCGGGTCATCTTCAGTAAGGCGTGACAACATGTACGAAGCATTCCCCTGTGGATCTAGGTCTAGAATTAATGTCCGTTTCCCTCGGATTGTAAGGGCCGCCCCAAGATTAACGGCTACGGTTGTCTTTCCTGTCCCGCCCTTCTCATTAGTGATTGCTATGATCTTCCCCACGACGGCCGACCTCATCTCTATCTAGACTGTCCCGTTCTCATTCTGGAAATAGTTCGTTTCTTTTACGAGTTGTAAGATGTTTTTAACTTCAGGTTCGGTGTAAACACGCCAGCCACGGGAGTCTTTGCGTGGGGGAGGGATCAGTCCGCGCTTTTCCCAACGCTTAATTGTTAATATGGTTCGGTCCAGTCTTAGAGCTAAATCCTTGATTTTATAGACACGGTCGGACATAGAAGTTAATTCAACGAAGGCTGCAGTCTCCTATTGATATAGATGATATAGGTTTACTACCTGTCAAGGTCTACATGAGCAATGACGATATGTCAAGGAAAAATGTGCCTCATTTACGAATACTAGAACGCGAGGGTATTGCCCTAGCGACATTCGATTCAACTTCATGTTGTTGGCGTTGTGTTTTTGAGGGGGAAAATTAGAGCATCAAAATTTGAACCTCAAAATTAGAGGGTCAAATTTTGGTCCTCATGGTCGATTCTTTTGGCACTCCAAGGGCAATATCAGCTCCTATAGAGGTTTGTTCTGTTCCTATCCTGTGTGAAGTAGTCAGGACCTCTAACTTGAAGGATCAAGCGACGTCCGGTAGAATATTAATACCAGAAGGAAAGAACAGTGAAGGCTAAAAAAACCATCGCAAAAAGGGTAGGGGCAAAGCGGCACCAGCCACATAAGACAGCAAAGCGCCCCGCGCGTAAGGTTGTGATTGATAAAAACGTCGGCACCATTGCTGATGCAGAGAGCGTTACCTTGCTCGGGGATGTGGCCCGATTGTATCTAGAACATTTGGCGTAAGGCAGGTGGATGCCACGAGCTGCTCACCTGCAGTCCCTCACGGAAAATCTGACGCGCATTTTTGATACCCTCTATATTGCGAAGCAGATTTCTCGCCCCAAGCGCCTGGAGCTCAACCAGATCGTTCGTAATCAAGAGCTGCTGAAGTACCTCGCCACTCACCTGTATGGCCCGACCCGAGAAGTAGTGATTCCCGGCGAAGCGGAGGCCAAACTCGTCCTCCTGTCTGTCCGCGAACCCGACAAACGCCAGTCGGATCTCCTAGTTTTCCAGCGCGCAGTGCCCCATGCCCGCAGCAAACCCAAGCCACTCCGTTGTCTCATCGGCCATCGCTTTACCGAACCTGTGATGCAAACTTTTCGCTTCAACATTCGTCAGCTTTTCGAACTCTTTGACATCGAGGAGGAGTATTCGGGGTTTGATGGCGCTGCGGTGAACATCATCGACGATCTGCGGGATCGCATCTCTAGCTGTGACTTTTGTCTGTTTGACAATCGCGAAACCACGACGCCCTCCAAACCCAATGTCTATATCGAGGCCGGGATGGCGTTTGCGCTCCGGCGTCCGTTTATATTTTCGCACTACAAGCGGGAAGTCTGGCCCGCCGATTTCTCCAATTTCTCGTACCTGTCCTACACAAGTTACAACGATCTCTTCCAGAAGCTCTCTGCGTTGCTCCCGATCTTTCTGACGGAGAAGCTAAACCAACAACCATAGCGCTACCATCATCAGGCCGTCGTTTCTGCATACACGATCTCTCTCTACAAGAGACCTCACTGAGAGTTTCACAGTTCCACGCGACTTCGCAAAAGATTTCTGTCGTCTGTATTTGCAGACACCGTTTCCAGAGCGCTAACAAGAGTGCAAACAGGAGCACACACGCTAAGAGTTTGCGTGTTTTATCAACATCTACAAAACCCTCGTGAAAAGACGGGGCTTTTTAGGAGGCGGAGTGGACGTATGAAGCGCTTATCGGACGTTGTGGGGAAGGGACAGGGTTGGGGGGTCAGATTGACCGGGCAGACTGGCGAGATCACTTCGTGTGATCCTCGCCATCGTTCCTGCCGCACCGCACCATCAGGACAACGGGCGATCCCCCAAAGGGATGGGAGGCGATCTCCCAGACGCCGCATCTGCCGATCTGCAAAAAGACGGACTCGCTTTGGATACATTTTCGCTTTATATTCGCCTACAGAAAGGAGGGGCCTATGGCTCCCAACTTGTCCGTCGTGCCCCGAGACCTGCGGCAGTCTCAGGCACGACTCACGTCATCACCCTCATCCCACACACCGCCCCCCACTAACTTGGGCAATATCACTATTCGTTCGTCTGCGGTGCGAAAACCGAAACTGCTCGATCAAGTTCGGCAGGTCCTCCGTTTCCGGCACTACAGCTACCAAACGGAGAAGACCTACGTGCACTGGATCAAACGCTTCATCTTCTTTCATCATAAGCGCCATCCGCGTGAGATGGGCAAGGAGGAAGTTGAACACTTTCTCACAGCGCTTGCCGTAGATCGACACGTCAGCGCGGCCACGCAGAACCAGGCGTTACACGCCCTCCTCTTCTTGTATCGGCAAGTGCTGGCGCAGGAGCTGGGATGGCTCACGGACATTGTCCCTGCCAAACGTCCGCAGCGACTACCTACCGTGCTCACCCAACAGGAAGTGCGCAGCTTACTCAGTGCGGTCCACGGAGTCCCCTGGCTCATCGCCAATCTGCTGTACGGCGCAGGACTGCGATTGACCGAAGGGTTACGGCTGCGCGTCAAAGACATTGACTTCACCACCAACCATATTGTTGTGCGCGAAGGCAAAGGCGACAAAGATCGGATCACTATGCTCCCGTCGGTAGTGAAAGAGCCTCTCACTGCCCACCTTGTACAGGTCCGAGCCTTGCATCAACAGGACTTGGCACGAGGGTATGGCAGAGTCGCACTCCCTGATGCGTTAGACCGCAAATATCGTAACGCCGCCGCTGAGTGGGGCTGGCAATGGGTGTTCCCGGCCTCGCATTTCAGTGTTGATCCCCGGTCCGGGATTCAGCGTCGGCATCACCTGTATGAGTCCGTACCGCAACGCGCCCTCAAAGAAGCCGCCCGGAAGGTTGGGCTCATCAAACCTGCGAATCCGCACATTTTGCGCCATTCGTTTGCCACCCATTTGTTGGCAGCCGGGCATGACATTCGCACGATTCAAGAGTTGCTCGGGCATCGCGATGTCAGCACTACGATGATTTATACTCATGTTCTCAACCGCGGTGGCCACGGCGTCCAGAGTCCTGCGGATACCTTATGACGACAACCTCGATCACCACTACAGGAAGGGACTCACCCATGTCAAACAGCCACATTCGGTTAACATTGCATCCGGATCAGGATGGTGCTAAGCAACTGCGAGAACAGTATGGGGAGCGGCTGGTGTGCGTGCGGTACCGGTACGACGGGACGACCAAGGAGCGGTGGAAGACGGTGGAACTGATTATCGCCAAGAGGGCCTGGGAACCACCGCCACCAAGGTGGCCAGCCGCCACGCTCGTCGCCTTGCACGTCGCAGCGCAAGAACGCGAGCTGAGGCAACGAGTGAAGTCCGCCGGCGGGAAATGGAATCCCCAGGAGGTTGTGTGGGAACTGTCCTATGGGCAGGTGGTCGTCTTGGGGATGACGGAACGGATCGTCTCCAAAGTGAACGGAGACAAGCGGAACACCCATCTACTAATAGATGAGGATCGGCATGAATACCCATCTACTAATAGAGAATAAGCAAGGTATCTACATACAGATAGAAGTCTCTACTAATAGATGGCCCTCTCTATTAGTAGAGAGGCAAGGAACAGTTCAACAGTAGTTAGATGACAAAAACAACTGTCTGTCCGAAAGAATGATAGCGAACAGGATGGCAGGGCAGAGGGAAGATGCGTCATGACCTTTGATGAAGTGCTTACACAGATGGTAGAGCTGCTGCAACGCGAGGGACGGGTAACGTATCGTGCGCTCAAGCGTCGGTTTGCTCTTGACGACGACTACCTCGAAGACTTGAAAGGAGAAATCATCAAGGCCAAACGGCTGGCGGTGGATGAAGATGGCGAAGTGTTAGTGTGGGTCGGCGCTTCGCTAGTTCAAGGTTCCGAGTTCCAAGTTCCAAGTCCTCCCCAGCCCCCAGACGCTCCACGCTCGACGCTTTCCGCTCCACGAGCAGCCGACGGCGAGCGGCGGCAGTTGACGGTGGAGTTCATTGACTTGGTGGGATCTACGACCCTCTCCCAACAGCTCGACCCCGAGGACTATCATGCTCGCGTGGTGGCATATCAGGCCGCCTGTCAGCAGATCATTGCGCGCTACGAAGGGCATATTGCCCAGTATCTGGGTGATGGTGTGCTGGCGTACTTTGGCTATCCGGCTGCGCATGAAGACGATGCAGGGCGCGCGGTGCGCAGCGGATTGGAGATCGTGACGGCCGTTAGCCAGTTGGCGTATACGCCACCGTTACAGGTGCGGATTGGCATTCACACCGGGCCGGTAGTGGTAGGAGAGATTGGAGCAGGGGAGCGCACCGAACGGCTGGCTTTAGGGGAGACGCCGAACATTGCTGCTCGCGTGCAAGGCCACGCTGCACCGAATGAGGTGCTGGTCAGCCCCACGACCTTTCGCCTGATTCACGGGCTGTTTGAAACCGAAGAGCGAGGGCCGCAGGAACTCAAGGGTATCTCGACTCCGATGACGCTCTACCGAGTCGTGGCAGAGAGTACGGCACGGAGTCGTTTTGAGGCGGCAGTGCAAACGGGCTTGACGCCGCTGGTGGGCCGAGCCGAAGAACTTGCCCTGTTGCAGCGGCGCTGGGACCAGGCCCAAGCCGGCGACGGCCAAGTGGTACTGCTGAGCGGTGAGCCAGGGATTGGCAAATCACGCTTGGTGCAAGAACTCAAAGAGCAGCTTGGAGACGAAGGGGTGACGCGCATTGAGTTTCGCTGCTCAGCCTATCACCAGAACAGTGCACTCTATCCGATCATCGACCACCTGCAGCGCCTACTCCAGTTTGCGCATGACGATTCTCCCGTCACCAAGCTAGAGAAACTCCAACACACCATCAGTCGTTATCGGTTTCCGCAGGCTGATACCGCGCCTCTGTTGGCTGCCCTGTTGTCGCTCCCGCATCCTGAAGGCTATCTGCCTATTACGGTCAGTCCCCAAAAGCAGAAAGAGAAAACGCAAGCCGCCTTAGTGGCGTGGCTGGTCGAGGAAGCGGAGCAGGCTGCCGTGTATTGCACCTGGGAAGATCTGCACTGGGCTGATCCCTCGACGTTAGAGCTGCTCACGCGCCTCCTTGATCAAGTGCCCACGACGCGGCTGCTGGCAGTGCTGACCTTTCGCCCTGAGTTTACGCCTCCGTGGAGCGCACGTTCCTACCTCACCCAGCTCACACTCAGTCGTTTAGGACGATCACACGTCGAGGCCATGGTAGAGAACGTCACAGGTAGTAAGTCTCTGCCATCGGCAGTATTACAACAGATTGTGAGTAAGACCGACGGCGTTCCCTTATTTGTCGAAGAGCTAACCAAAAGTGTCGTAGAAATCCAAAAGGGACAAGTTACAGGGGACGGGGAACAGAGAGGAAAATTTGTAGGGGCGCAGCATGCTGCGCCCTTGCCTACTTTTGGCATTCCCGCCACGTTACAGGATGCACTCATGGCCCGGCTTGATCGCCTCGGGGCGGCGAAGACGGTTGCTCAACTTGGGGCTACGCTAGGCCGAGAGTTTAGCTACGAGCTCCTCCAAGCCGTCTCACCAGTCGATGCCACTGCGTTACAGCAAGCCCTCCGACAGCTCATTGATGCAGAATTGCTGTACCAGCGCGGCTTGCCGCCGCAGGCGACGTATCTCTTCAAGCATGCCCTGGTGCAGGATACGGCCTATCAATCGTTACTCAAGAGCAAACGCCAGCAATATCACCAGCAGATAGCGCAGGTGTTGGCGGAGCAGTTTCCAGAGACACAAGAGATACAACCTGAACTGCTGGCTCATCACTACACAGAAGCAGGGCTAGCAGAACAAGCTATTCCCTATTGGCAGAGGGCAGGCGAGAAAGCCACGCAGCGCTCAGCCAATAGCGAAGCGCTCAGTCACCTGAGTAAGGGGCTAGCGTTGCTCAAGACCCTGTCAGACACTCCTGAGCGCACCCAGCAGGAACTCTTCCTGCAGGTCGCCCTGGGTCGAGCTTTAATAGCCGCCAGGGGCTTTGGAGTTCCAGAGGTGGAACACGCCTATACCCGAGCTCGGGAACTGTGCCGGCAGGTAGGGGAAACTCCTCAACTCTCCCGGGTGCTAGGGGGACTGTATGCGTTTTATATAGCGCGGGCGGAGTTACAGACGACGCGTGAGCTGGGGGAGCAGCTTCTGCGTTTGGCTCAAAGCATGCAAGACCCGGCTCTCCTCCTAAGGGCTTACTCTGCGCTGGGACCCGTCTTGTTCCATCTTGGCGAGGTTGCTTCAGCCCAGGAGCACTTGGAGCAAGGCATTGCCCTCTATAACCCCCAGAAGCACAGCTCGCGTGCCTTCCTCCAGGACCCCGGGGTGGTTTGCCTATCCTATGCGGTCTGGGCCCTGTGGCATCTTGGCTATCCTGACCAAGCCCTGAAGAGAAGCCATGAGGCGCTTACCCTGGCCCAGGAGCTGTCTCATCCCTATAGCCTGGGTTTCGCCCTGAACTGGGTTGCTACACTCCATCAGTTACGCCGGGAGGGGCAGCTAACCCAAGAGCGGGCAGAGTCAGTGATTGTGCTCTCTACTGAACAGGGGTTTCCGTTCTGGTTGGCGAATGGGACTGTCCTGCGGGGCTGGGCTCTGACCGAGCAGGGAAAGGGAGAAGAAGGGATTGCGCAGATACACCAGGGTCTGGCTGCCCGGCGAACCACGGAGACAGAGCTAGCACGGCCGACTTTTCTTGCCGTGCTGGCCGAGGCGTGTGGGAAAGCGGGGCAAGTCGAGGAAGGACTCACGGCTCTGGCTGAAGCATTGGCTCTAGTAGACAAAACTGGGGAGCGTGTAGACGAGGCGGAGCTGTATCGGCTCAAGGGGCAGCTGACGCTGCAAAAGTTCAACGTTCAAGGTTCAACGCTCAAAATCGAGAACAGTTCGGAGTTCGAGGTCCGGAGTTCGGAGTCAGAAGCAGAAGAATCTTTTCTGCAAGCGATCGAAATCGCGCGGAAGCAGCAAGCAAAGTCGCTGGAGATGCGTGCGGTGATGAGTCTGGCGAAGCTCTGGCAGCGACAGGGCAAGACGAAAGAAGCTCACCAGATGTTATCCGAGATCTACCATTGGTTCACCGAAGGATTTGACACCAAAGATTTGCAAGAGGCCAAGGTGCTTTTAGACGAATTATCGGAGGGAGGCCGATAAGTGTCATCTAACCATCCACTGCACCGTATTGCCGCCCGCTTGCGGTTCAGGATGAACGTGAAAGGTCTCGGTTTGGGCGGCAAACGGTGACTGGGGGCGTTAGGCACCATTTGCACTTACTTCTTTCGTGTCTCATTGGAGTGGGAAAACAATGATAGGTGACGCAGCTCGAATACTCAATGCTGTACGTGATCCCAAGAACCTACGGCGGGCCTTGCGATACGCTCTCCGTGATAGGCTACGGGATGGGTACTATGATCATTTTGAATTGGAAGATGCTGTGGCCAATGAGGACATGATCATTGTCGATCTTGAGGAAGAACTCAAAAGCCCAGGAAGTTACCAGCCCAAACCTTCCTACGCATATTTCCCCCCTAAGAATGAGTTGTGCTATCGCAGGATGATATACGTCCCCTTCAAAGATCTGGTTGTCCGCTATGCATTTGTGGTAGTAGTTTTAGAGCTTCTCGACTCCGATCTTTCTCCCCGGTGCTTCGCAAATCGTAGAGCCCGTGAGGAAGCGAGAGAGACGGACTTCTTAGAGAGTTTCGCTGAGGTCTCTTGGCCCAACTTCTGCAAATGGCAAAAGGAGTGCGCGAGCCAAGCGCAGTTTACGACACTGCTGCGCACGGATATTTCCGCCTTCTATGACGCCGTGTCTCACGAGTACCTTGTCACGACGATCGCCACCCAACTGGCCATTTCGCCTGATGCTGAGGTGATGAAGCTTTTTCGCACTATTCTTCGTCTCCCGGTGATTTCCCACTCGCATCTCACTGGCAAGCCACGTGACCCGGAAATCATGCATCAGGGCCTCGCTATAGGAAATAACACGGAAGGTGCCCTGGCGAATCTCTATCTCACATCTATTGATGAAGATATGGATAGCATGCAGAGCATCGCGTTCGGACGTTATGTGGACGACATGCGCATTTTTGCCACGAACCGTGAAGAGGCGAAGCGCGCGATGCTTGTCCTTCAGGAACGCCTCTTGACGAAGGGACTCAACCTGAATGGATCAAAAACCAAGATTGCAGAGCACGCCAAAATTGAAGACCTCCGTTCCAAGGCTTACGAGTCCTACGATTACCTCGTGGAAGAAGACGAACCAGAGCAACACCAAGGGCTTGCTGTTACGGATCACCCTTTTGACGAATTTAACCGTCACTTTGAAGTTGGCCAAGCGTTCGAGAAGGACGAAGATGCCAAGGATTTCTGCCATTTTTTAGGCCGCGTACTACCGTTGACGGACAGACAGCCGAGGCACATAGACATGCTCAAGGCCATCCTGACACAATGGCATGGCAGCAGTAAGCATGCCTCTTGGCGTTTAGTCGAGACAATCATTCATGCGGAGTGTCCTGCCTCTGCACGGGCTCATGCCACCAAGACTTTGGTAGACTGTCTTGCCGATCAAAGCGTATCAACTTATGCGAAGTATCGTCTCCTACATTATCTTGTGCGCAAGCGCAGATACCAAAATGGCCAGGGAACCTTTCGCCATCTTGACAAACTCCATGCTGACGCAAGACAGCAAATCAGGCAACTTTTACCAATGTTCTTGAAGGAGCAGGCATTTGAGATTAACCTGATCGCACTTTATGCTATGCAGGTTTTCGGCTCTTCGCATGCAGAATTGGCCGCAGCCGTGCACGCTCACAGCCCCAAGCCTGTCGCGGTTCCAATTCGAAATGCCCTTCTTCTCGCTGCGAAGCCAGCTCCATCAGTGCAGAGCTTTGATTTGGCGGCGGTAGCAGAAAATGAGGATCAAGAAGAATCCTACTAACAACTGCTGTGTGCCAGAGTCGGGGAAAGCGCCTAACCATCGCCTCCAGGCCAACCGCAGCCTGCGAGCGGTTCCTACTGAATCTGAAAAGATCCGTTTTGGCTGCGGTGGCTGAGGCGCGGCGTTAGACGTTCAACGAGAAGGATCAGACATGGATGAACTGATTTACAAACCAGCCACGATGCTGGCTAACACGATTCGTCGGAAAGAAGTGTCTTCCGTGGAAGTGGTCGAGGCGTACCTGCAGCGAATTGAAGCAGTTAATCCCAAGCTGAACGCAGTCGTGCAACTTTCGGTAGATACTGCCCGTACCCAAGCCCAACAAGCCGATGCCGCCTTAGCCCGCGGAGAGATCAAAGGACCCCTTCACGGCGTACCCATGACCATTAAGGATTCCCTGGACACAGCAGGAGTGATTTCAACCGGTGGCACCAAGGGAAGAGCCTCTTTTGTCCCGACCGAAGATGCCACGGTTGTGGCTCGTTTGCGCGCCGCCGGAGCCATCCTCCTCGGGAAGACGAATACGCCAGAGTTCATCCTGTCTTTCGAGACCAACAATTTGATCTACGGTCGCACCAGTAATCCTTATGACCTGTCGCGAACCTCAGGGGGAAGTAGCGGTGGAGCCGCCGCTATCATCGCCGCCGGCGGTTCGCCCTTTGACATCGGAAGCGATTATGGCGGGAGTATCCGACTCCCGTCGCATTGCTGCGGGATTGCGGGCATCAAGCCCACTGCCGGGCGCGTCCCACGGACAGGTCATATCTTTCCCTTTGGCGGTATCCTGGATTCTTTTCAACAGCTTGGTCCCATGGCGCGTGCTGTAGACGACCTAAAGCTGCTCCTTCCCCTCATTGCTGGGCCGGACTGGATTGATCCCGCCATTGTCCCAATGCCACTTGGCAATCCCGACGCCGTGCAGCTCAAACCGCTTCGCGTGGCGTTTCACACCGATAACGGTGTCCTCACGCCGACCCCAGAAACAGCGTCGGTGATCAGAAAGGCAGCAACCATCCTTGCGGATGAAGGCATGCTCGTGGAAGAGGCTCGCCCCAACGGCATCGAGGAATCATATGAGACGGTACGGGCCTTGTGGGGCGCCGACGGGCGTGCATCGGTCCGGAGGTTACTGCAAGCAGCTGGCACCACCGAGCACAGCTTCCCATGGCTGAGTGCTGCGCAGGCGGTGAGCGCCGACCAACTCGATGCCCTTATCGTCAAATGGTATCGGATTCGCAGTACCATGCTTTCATTTTTTAGAGATTACGACGTGATTCTGTGCCCAGCGAATGCCTATCCAGCGTTGCCGCATGAATCGATGGATGAGGACTTGCAAGCCTTCAGTTACACGATGACATACAACTTGACGGGGTGGCCTGGCGCGGTCGTACGCGGCGGCACCTCTCCTGAAGGGCTCCCCATTGGGGTACAAATCGTCGCCCAGCCGTGGCGAGAGGATGTCGCGCTGGCCGTTGCGGAATATCTGGAGAATGCTCTCGGCGGCTGGCAGCGCCCGCCACTCTGAAGGTGCGATGCTGCTTGAGGTAGACAGAGTGAAGAGAAAGAACAAGACCGTCTAACCTTACGCGCCACCGCATCGCCGCCCGGTGGTGGTTCTGAAAAGCCGAACGGTCTCGGTTGGGCGGCTCGCGGTGAGCGGAGGCGTTAGCCCGTTCCAAAAAGGGGAGAAGAAATGAGCGTAGAGGGATCTATCAATACCAAGGCTTTGAGCGAGCACTTTGATCCATTTCACGATCCCTATCTTGCCGATCCCTACCCGTTCTTTGCCCAAGCGCGAGAAATTACACCGGTCTTCTATAGTCCAGACCTGGATCACTGGGTGGTCACTCGGTATAACGACATTCGGCTCATCTTCCAAACCCCAAAACTGTTTTCGGCAACCAATGCGATTGATCCCATACAGCCGGTTTGTCCACACGCAGGCCAAGTTCTACGCGAAGGTGGCTTTCGCCCCATCCCGACACTGACGAACACCGATCCACCAGCGCATACACGTGCACGACGGCTGACCAACGTTGCCTTCACGCCCCGACGTGTGGCGGCGATGGAGTCCTTTGTCCGTGCACTGACCATACGATTCATCGAAGAGCGCTTGTTCAGTGGTCGGGCGGATCTGGTACGGGATTTTGCGTGGGAGTTGCCTGCACTCGTGATCTTCCGCGTGCTCGGGGTGCCGAATGAGGATATCCCGCGCATCAAGGCGGGCTCGGAGAGTCGGCTGCTCTTCATGCATGGACGTCCGACTGAGGAGGAACAAACCCAGTTGGCACAAGGCTTGGCCATGTTCTGGCGCTATGCCGAAGATCTCGTTGCGCTTCGTGCTCAGGAGCCGCGCGACGACTTTACGAGTGACTTGATTCTGGCGCGTGACGGTGATGTGCCTGCCCTCAGTTTGCAAGAGGTGACGACGATCGTCTTTGCCCTCCTCCTGGCAGGCCACGAAACCACCACGAATCTGCTGGGGAACGCCTACCGCCGACTCCTTACTGAGCGTCAGGCTTGGGAGGAGATCTGTGCCGAGCCGTCGTTGATACCCAACGCCATTGAGGAAGTGCTGCGGTTTGACTCATCGGTCATTGCCTGGCGACGGAAAACCACGCAAGCCGTAGAGATCGGCGGCATACCAGTCCCCGCCGAGGCGAAGCTGATTCTCCTGCTTGGCTCAGCGAATCGTGACCCCACCGTCTTTCCCGATCCTGACCGCTTCGACATTCACCGCCAGAACGCCAAGGAACATCTGTCCTTCGGGCATGGTCCCCATTTTTGTGTTGGGGCACCGCTTGGACGTCTTGAGGCTCGCGTGGTGCTGGAGGAGATCAGCGCGCGTCTTCCGAGCCTGCGCTTGGTTCCTGGACAAACACTCCGTTACTTGCCCAACGTTTCGTTTCGTGGGCCGCTCTCGCTGCTGGTGGAATGGGATGCTTAAGTATGCAGACAGGCTCTCAGCAATTTTGTGATTGGCGGGCTAACAAGGCGCGCCACCGCATCGCTGCCCGGTTGCGGTTCTGCTGAACCTGAAAGGCCGCATGTGGGCAGCTCGCGGTGACCGGGAGCGTTAGACGTGCAAAAACAGGAAACAAGGGACAATGGGCTAGGGTTCGATGTGCTGTCCTTCGATAGTAATTGTCAGGGAATAACCTATTCAAAGACTAACGTGGGGAGATGGTGTCATTCCATTCTCCGTGGAACCGATCTTTCGTTAACTTGACCTTGGCC
>JAYVFX010000433.1:0-17090 GCA_043772795.1 Deltaproteobacteria bacterium | reverse complement strand
GAGAGCTTACCCGCGAACCAGGAGGGCTGTTGCGGTGTCGTGGCGAGGGTGACGGGCGCGATGCCGTTACCTTGACACAGGACAGCGTGGCGACCGCGGAGGCATGGGCGCTGCGTAAGACCCCACAGCCGCACGACCCGGGCCCGCTCGACAATGACGAGGCGCTGAGCGCCGAAGAAACTCTTCAGGCCTGGGAGCCCGACGCTGTCTCTGGCTATGCGCTCAACCTAAACCCGTACGACATGGTCACCCTGTCCGGGAATGGTGTCAGCTGTATCACGTCGGTAGTGGGCAAGAAGAACTTCCCATTTATGAACTCCGACACCAGTCAGATGCCGGCATGGGAGGCCCAGGGTTGGCTTGCGGAATCCTCCGGCATCTACCGACCGTCCATGCTCTTTGACGGGGTTGACGACTGTTTGTCCTGCGTCAATGGGGCTGGGGAATTTCTATCGGGAGGGAACGACGCGCCCCATACCGTGTTTTGCGTTGCCCAAGTGTTCGTGGCGAGCGGCAACCAGAATACCATCCTCAGTATGGGCGACGTCACGAAGACCAGCGGCGCTTTGGCGATTCTATCTGCCGTGAACGGCAACTGGACTTCAAGCAAGCGCGGGGATACCGGTTCCACCGTATCAGTAGCGGGGAGCGCTGCCAATTCCTTGAAGCATTACTTCGACCTGAATCACACGGGAACGCTCGTGACGGTCGGTGTGGACGGGATCACAGTGGCATCGGGCGCACAGGACGCCCCCTATTCGACGATAACAGCCATGACGCTGGGCAGGAACGCGAGGTCGCTCGTCTCGCCTAGCGTTTCTGGGAATGTTCGAATTGCTCGAGTGCTGGGGTTTACCAAGTCCCTGGGGGCTACGGACATGGCCTATGTCCGCGGGAAGCTGGCGGAGATCTACTTCTGATGACTGTCGCCACCACTCGCACGCGAGAGCTGAATATCAACCAGTTGATCCAGCACGCCGCCAAAACGGCCTCACTCCTGGGCGTCTTCCAATCAGCCCCCGAGGCGACGCTGTCGTTCGGCAGGGACTGCCTAGGGCTCATTCTGGACGCCATGCAGGCTGAGGGGATTCGCGCGCGGGCGGTCGAGTTTGATACACTGACCCTCGTAGCCGGTCAGTCCGTCTATCCCCTGGATAACGATGTGATCGACGTTGTCGGCGTAGCGATGTACATCGACCCCGATGAAACTGACGTGAATCACGCGGGTGGCGAGACCGCCATCATCCCTATCACTCGCGAGCAATGGCAGGTCAATTCCGCCAAGGATGCAGAGGGGCGGCCGATTCAGATGTACTGCCACCGGACATCCTCCCCTCCAGAGCTGCGCGTCTGGCCTACCCCGACCAGCAACGACCTAGGGACGGTGCGGATGCAAGTCCATCGCCTAGCAGCTGACTCCAACGACGGGGCAAAGACCGTCGACATGGAGCGCTACTGGGGTCTCTATATCGTTTATGCAGTAGCAAGGGAGCTTGCTGTGTCTCACGCGCTCAACGCGAACCGTGTTGGGTACTTCGCTCAAACGGCGGAGATGTACCTCCAGAAATGCAAGACGTACTCGGCGCAGAAAGCCAAGGCGCGGCTAACTCACTCTCACCGCACAGGATGGAATCGGTAAATGGCCACCTATCTCGCAGACGGAATCGGCGGCTCTCTCGGAGACAGCCTGGCAACATCCACTGGCATGATCGCCATCTGTACCACTTGGTACGTCTCTTCGGTGTCAGGAGCCAACGCGGCCACCAACGGCAGAGACCGCGCGCGACCGTTCGCGACATTGGCGTACGCCATCTCCCAAGCGGTTGCCCAGGACATCATCGTCCTTCTGTCGGACCACACCGAAACTACTTCTAGCATCGCGGTGAACAAGGAACTCTTGATCGTCGGCGAGGGTTCCTCAGGCGGGATTCCGACCGTGTCCATCTGGGGTAACGCCACCGGCAGCGATGAGATTCTCGTCGTCTCGGCGAACCGTGTTGAAGTCAGGAACGTGAGGTTTCGGCCGCATACGGCCGCCGATTTCGGAAACTTCATCAACTGGACCGGGACCGACGGGCTGATGAAGGGCTGTTATCTCGAAAGCGACCAGTACGACGACGGGCCTAAGCTCATGGTCGCTGGCGACCGGATGACTGTTGAGTCGACTACGTTCATTAGCATAGGGACTAGCATAGGGAACCGGCCCGAGCAGGCGATCGCGACCACGACGGGCGCTCTCACCCTGTTCCGCATGAGAAACTCAACCATCTCTGGCGGGGCGTATGGTTGGGCGTCGGCCAACACCGCGGGTTACTTTCAGGCCACCGCGTTGCAGGTCCGCATCGAAGGTTTGTCCCTGCTTCTTGGCGCTGACTTGAAGCTTGATTCTGACGTAACGGGATTCATCAACGTGCCCACCAGTAACGGTGGGAGCCAGGTGAGGTGGCCGTGAACCTACTCAGCAGCCTCCTCAGCGGCTTCGCTGGCGCCGCGAACGGCACTGCGGGGATTTACGTCCGTGGCTCCTCCATGCGAGCGACCTGGTACGACGACCTGGAAGCGTCGTCCTCCAATAGCTCCGGCGCAGACATCGTCCTGGACGCCTACGGCTCAGCCTTGGTGTACGTCAACCAGCTGGTCGACGTTGTCATTAAGGACGCCAACGGAAACCCTGTGCGGTCCTATGGGGACGGCCACTCCGCTCCGAGCGTCGAGGTCATCAGCCCAGCCTTTACCGGCATCGACTACGTCACGGCCGCATCGGCGGTCAACAAGCCCACCACCCTCCAAGCTGCCCTGGATAAATGGGAAACGAACGCTGGGGGGCCGGACTGGAAGGTTGACATCGGCGGCGTCGACACGACGATGCTGAATGCCCTCGGCGCGCTCAGCGGGCTCCTGTTCAACGTCAAGAGCCCCGCCTACGGCGCAGTAGGCGACGGCATCACTAACGACCAAACGGCCATCGCCGCGGCCCTCGCTGCTGCTGTCGCGGCTGGTGGCGGGATAGTGTTCTTTCCGAAGGGCACCTATCTCATCACGACAGCCATCGAATGGGACCACCGGGTTAGCATTCTTGGGATTGGGGCCGGGCTCTCCGTTATCACTACCAACTCTCCAAGCAACGCCAGGATACTCACCTGGACATCCGGGACCTCGCAAGCGTCGCCACAGTCCATCATCGGCATGTCCTTTGCGGCATCACAGTCGAATACCGGCGAGCAGCTTTATTGCAACGTGGCCGTCCATCTTGTAGTGGAGCGGTGCATATTTGGGGCCAGCACTAGCGCCACTGGGATTCTGGCAAACATGGCCGGCTCTAATAGCCGGATATGCTTCCGTGACTGTCAGTTCAAAATCAACAGCGCCACGAATCACGCCGCGACCTGGGCAACCACCGCAAACGTCACAGTTAGCAACTGCCGGTTTCTGACCACGGGGGCTTCTTTTGCAGGCGCGATGATTCGCCCTTCGGGGGCAAGCGACACCATTGATGGGTGCTTTTTCGACATATCGTCCGTGACGAATGTGGCAACCATGTACGGGGTTGAGCTGTTAAACGCCGCCGGGCGAGTAAGCGTGACCAATTGCAAGTTCATCCCACTGGGTCAGACATTTACCTGCTGCATTAAACTGCTTGGCGGGGCCATGGTTACCACATCGGGCAACGACTACAGCTTCTCTATCTGGCACGAGGCCATTGGTTCCTTGTTGGCCGACGGCAGTCGACTTCAGTTTAGCAATGACTCCTCAGCGTCCGGGTCCACCACCATCCCGGACTACCGATCTTTGTACGTGTACACCACGGCCGGAGCGTCGCCGGTGTTTGCCATGCCAACGAAGTACTGCAGTGGTCAAGTTCTCACCACGTTGGTGTCTAATACGTCGGCGGGGGCCTGGACGCCTACGTACTCCGGAGTGACCCTGGGCGGCAATACGAACATAAGCAATATCGCAGCGGGTAGCTTCGCTTATCAGGTGTTCCAGCTGTTTGGGACTACCTGGAGGGCGATAGGGCCGAATTAGTGGCTCAAGAGATCCCCTTCACCAACCAGCAAGCCTCCGGCGTCGAGCCGCTGGCCGGCGGTGGCGTCATGTCCATGAACGTTGTAGTGGACGCGGCCGGAGCTGTATTCCGACGGCCTGGCATCCGGGCCTACACCGAAGCACTGGAAACTCCGGTGAACGCTTCTGGCATCGAAGGTCTTTTTTGTACAGACGACGGGATGCTTCTGGCGGTCTCCACCGGCCCCGGCAGGGCGTTGTACGAGATCGCCGGTGGCTCATCTCGCTTAGTACAGAACGCGCTCCCCGGTGAAAAAAGACCGGTATTCGCGCAGACAGAGATGCTGGTAGCCATCGCGGGCGGCAGGGAGGTTCTCAAGTATGAGAGAGCCCTGAGGACTGCTAGCGTTTTAGGGGGGAGCCCACCGCTCGCGTCCCATATTATCGCCCACGCATCGCGGCTTTTGGCAAACGACCTAGCCGTCAATCAAACGGCTATCCGTTACTCCGATACGGCCATCGGCACCACGAGCTACACGGGTCTAGAGAACTGGTCCTTCGCCTTCCCAGCGGGCTACATCATCGCCTCTGCTAGGCCGGACAATGTCCAAGCCATAGTCGAGAACACCAACAACGTCTTCGTGTTTGGCACCGGCACTACGCAGGTATATGGAGCCGACGCCTCAGCCGTTTACCTTCCCGAGGGGACACGGGAGATAGGATGCGGGGCCCCTTACTCCATCATCAAGCAGGACCAAGCGTTCGCATGGCTGGACAACTACCGGCGCATTCAGATCACGGATGGGCGCTCCTACAAGGACATCTCGGGGCCTATCGGGAAGACGCTTGACTCAATCGCCGACCCCTCTGACGGGTTCGGTTATCGAGTCCTGACGGGCCGCTTCGATTGCATGGCGTGGGCCTTTCCTGCCGACGGGAGGACCTTCGTCTATCAAGCAGGCTCGGGGTGGGGACAGTGGGCCGGTTGGGATGCGGAGACTGCGAACTACAAGCCCTTCTCTGTCCTGAGCCACTTCCTTCGGACCGACACCAACGTTAACGTCGTTGGAACGACCGATGGGTTCGTGGCTGAGCTGTCGGAGGATGCCTTCACCGACCTTGGGGAACCGATTCGGGCTCATATTGAGACGGGTTATGTTTCACGTGGCACCGACCGCCCCAAGCACTGCCAGTGCGTCCGGATGACCTTTCGCCGAGGCGCAACCTCTGGGGCGACGGGCCCGCAAGCGTGGCTCTCCTACCGAGACCGACCGGGCCCGTGGGAGCCGGCCATCCCTATTGATTTAGGTGGGTCCGGCGATACCCACCCCGTGCTAGAGTTCCGATCACTGGGAACCTATCGGCGCCGACAGTGGCGTTTTGAGTTCACCGGGACAGACGAATTGGTCCTGGTCTCTGCAACCGAAGACTTCGAAGTGCTGGAGCAATAATGGGCAGCTTTATCAGCGGATTATTCGGCGGCGGACAGTCAGACGCCCAGGCTGGCCAGACGGCCGCTCTCCAGGAAGCCCGTGACGCTGCGCACGCTTACAGGCCGGAGGCGATGCAGGCCCGCCTGAATTTGCTGAGCAAAGCCTCAGGCGCCTACCAGGGAATGAACAACGCCCTGGAGACGATGTACGGCGGACGACGAGCCCCACTGGATGGGAAACTCGCGGAGCGACCGGAGGGACTGGACGGTCGCATGCCCACGACGTTCGGTGGTCACCCGATGCCGCAACAGCCACAGCAGCCGCAACAGCAGCCAGGTCAACCTCCCACGGCGCCCGCAGGCCCACAAGGCGCCAGTCGGCCAATCCTGTCAACGGTGTTTGACCCTGCGGGCATTTTCAAGGGGCTGTTCTGATGGCATTCGCAGCAGCAGCCATCCCGCTAGCCGTTTCGCTTCTGGGCGCGATGAGCAAAGGCGAAGAGAAGGGCGAGCAGCAGCCGGTAGGCCCTGCCCCTCCAACACTTGGCGAAATGTTCGCTGAGAACGAACAGCGTTATGCGCAGGGTACCGATTTCGCCCTGCCACAAGTGAATCCATTTCAAGCCGGCCCAGTGGGCGGCGGACAGCGAGGAAACAATGGGTAGCCTACTCGGCGGTGGTGGCGGCGGTGGTCTTCTTGGTGGCGGCGGTTCTGGCGGCGGAGGCGGCTTCCTGGGTAACTTGCTTGGTGGTCTTCCGGACCCGCTTGGGCTCAACAAGATACTGGGCATCACTGGAGGCCAACAGGCGGCTCCTCCCGGTGGCGCTCCGCAGAGCCCCATGGGTCCTCCTCAGCCGTCGGGCGTCAAGTTCGCTCCGTTGCCCGGCGCTCCCAGCTCTGGCGTGAGCTTCGACCCTCGCCAGCTCGGCAATAGTCCCATGGGACCGACGGGCTTTGGTGTAGGCGGCGGCGGGCAGGGACAGCGGTAAAGTGTCTTTCCTCGGCGGCTTAGGTAATGCGGTAACGGGTCTATTTGGTGGAGGCTCGCCAAGCGATACCCCGTACATCGGCGGCAGTACCATCGAAGGGAAACATGACCCCAACGAGGGGACCAATGGCGGTTGGGTAAACGGCAAGTGGACCACTGACGCTCCCGTGGAAGGGCAGGCGTACCAGCCGAATTGGCAAGGGGGCCAATGGGTCACCGACCCGTATGTCTCCGACAAGGGCATCCAACCTGGCCAGTCGCAGCCCCAGATGGAGGGCTTGGATTTCGCCAAAAGGGGGCCGGCTGAGCAGCAGTGGATTGACCAGAAGGACGCCTACAACACTCCGTTGTTCGGTGAGACGAACACCCAGGGCCTAATAGCGAACGCCCAAAAGCCGACCCAGTCGAACAACTCCCAGAATTGGTTCGACAGTGTTACAGGGCGCATGCCAAGCATCGCCACTGACCCGGGCTTCGGCTCGTACTTCGAGAACGCGAAGGACCGAGCGGCCGAGTCGATTAATAGGTCATCCGCGGCGACCGGGACTTACGGCTCTTCGTCGGCGAACGACCAGAACGCTCGTGCATTCACTGACCTCGAAGGACAGCGGGCCCTCAAGGAGGCCGACTACAACCTAGCCCGCCTTGGCGAGCAACGAGCCTGGGAAGGGCTCGGAGGATCTCTCGCTGGTCAAGCCGACCAGCAGACATTAGCAAACTCCAACGATGACCAAAACTGGACGGGTCTCCTGTCCAAGTTAGGCATCGACGCCTCGCGCCTAGGGCTCGACCGGACCAACGCCGCGATGGATGCTGCGAATGTCGCCGGCAATGCCGAGCGTACACGCGGACGCGATTTCTTTGGCGACCAGGCGGGGAGCGGGGACCGTATTGCGGACCTAATCAGGAGCATCCTGGGGCCAGGGTTGGAGAACGAGGCTGAACTGTGGGGCATTGAGAACTCTGGCGGAGTGGCTAAAGCGAACGCCGGGGTAGCGAGCGAGGACAAGAACGCACAGACCACGACAGACGCGCTGAAGTTTGGGTCTTCATTCATAAGATAACGAGCAAATGCAGAACCCGTTCTCCAGCTTCCTGACGCCGCCATCACAACACTCACCACTCGCCGGGGCGGCGGAGTTTTCTCTCGCTCTAGCGGAGAGGCAGCGGCAGCGTGGCTTGGACCAGCAGCGCGCACTCGAGAACAGCCAACAGCACGCCCTGGCTCAACGCGGGGCCTCGCGCGCCGATGCGCAAATGAAGCTCCAGCAGGACGACCAGGCGCATCGATTTACCGCCGAGGAACAGAAGCAAGTCGAGGGGTTGCTCGCCGAGTACCAGGACGCTGAGGACCAGGGCGACGAGGTTCGTTTGTCGCGTGCGTCGCAGATGCTCAAGCGGTTCGGGATGGACGTTGGGCAGAAGCAGGATGGGCAGCGACCGCCTCCATTACCTGGTCAGCTGCTACCGCAAGTGGCCACCAAGGACCCGCGAGCCCAGGCATTCACTGGCGCAGCGGAAGAACCGGACCTGTCTCAGGAGGAGTTCGAGCGGCGCCTGATTGGCGACGACAAGAACCCCGTCGACAAGGCGACGGCGGACGAATTGGCGTTCAGGGATAAGCTTCGGGCTGATAACGCCACCCCGGAGCCGGACATCGCTGGTCACCTCGCCTCTGTTGGTCCACTGAAGCCACTCAAGCTTAACGCTCCCAAGCAGGAAACCAGCGCTGACTCTTCAGAAACCACCAAGCTAGATCCGCAGCAAGAGGCTCAATTCCAGGCGTGGGCTCAGAGCAATGGCATCTCTGATGTTGACGATCCGCGGTCCCATTATGACTATCGAGGTTTCTTCCTAGAAACCGGCGGCGCTCCCCACCGTCAGGGCGACCACTTCCCCGACACGTACAAACAACACGGGCACGAGACTTTCTCGGAAGAGTCGCGCTACTCGAAGGGCCCTGGCGATGGTGGGAAATGGAACGGCGAACAGTTCCAGCCGGCAGTCATTGACCTAGACAAGGACGACCCCGCCCCTCTCCAAGTTGGCCAACTACCGAAGGTAGCCACGGCGCCGCAAGCCCCAGACGCCCAGCCTCCGCCTCGCCTCCCTGGGCAGCTTCTCCCAACCGTCGTCTCCAAGGGCGGGAAACAGCTTTACGAGTCAACTGGCCCCTCGGGTCGCTGGGCGCCGATGGTCTCTGGTGTGTTTCAGTCGTTCACTCAGCACGAGAACCCAGAGATGGCCGCGGCTGCCAAGCGCGCTCAGTCCATGGCCAGCTCGCTCATTTCGGTTGATGGCATCGCCCCCAAGGAGGCCATCAAGTCCGGCATGGACTACCTCCAGGGTGAAGCGAACCGCATCTCTCAAACAGAGCGGACCAAGATTGGCTCACGCCCACGTCTCGGCGGTGGCGGCGGTGGAGTACCTGGCAAGTTCCAGGCATTGGGCCCGAAAGAGGACCGAGCCGAGAGCATTAAGGGCTACATCACTGAAAGCCGTGGAGCGGTCGGTAAGCTCAATGAAAGCGACAGGCTTCTGGCCCAAGCAGAAGCCTTGGCCAACTCCAATGACCCGGCCTTACAGCGCAACGCCATCGACGTGTTGGTCCAGTCACGTTCAGGCGCGACGGTGAGCGACCGTGAGCGGGCGCGCTACGACCAATTGGATGGTGTTCTCTCGCAGGCGCAGAACTACGTGGCTCGCTGGAGCGGCGGACCTCTCGATCCACAGTACGTCAACAAGATCAAGATGGTCATCGCCGAACAGCGGCGCATCAACGCCTCCACTCGCGAGGAGGTGGCCGCTGACCTTGAGGAAGCGTATGCGGCCCAGAACGAGGGCAAGGTTGACCAGCCCATCCTTGAGCGCCGTCGCAAGGCCCTTGGTAAGACCATTCGACGTGATACCTCAAGCGAAGGCGCCGCCCCGTCAGGCGACCCAAACGCGGACTTGTACTGATGCCTAGCCCAGCGTCGCCCTTGGGACCTAGCTACTCGCCGGAGCAATACCAGCGAGCCAAGCAGGCTTTGTCCACTGGAGTCATCCCTCCCGACAAGGTCGAAGTTGTCAATGCGCGTCTAGCTCAGACCGAGGACGACCAGGCGCGAGGGTATGCGCGAACCGCGACGGTTGACAGTGTTCGCCAGGCCACACGGGACGATGCGCTTTCCAACGCATCCAAACTGAAGGTTTTCAGCGCCCCGGCGGAGTACGAGCCTCCGGTCAAAGTAAACCCATTCAGTCCTATGAGCCCCTTTGCGGCACCCGAGAAAAACATCTGGCATGAGCCAACGGTAAAGGACTTCCGAGCGGCCATCTCCGCTGGTGGGCCACTGGCTGAGCGTGCCAAGGCTGAAATGGGCAAGGGGGCCTATGGCGACGACTCGCCTCCAATGGTCCCATCATCGCCCAACGCCCACGTCGGGCCACGAGCGAAAGACATTACGCAGCTGGGCAACAAGCCGGCTGACCCGAACCTCTACGACGACTCCATTCTGGAGCAGAGCGAAGCGTTCAAGGCTTACCGAGACGCCGCTTGGCAACACGCCCTGGCCGACGCCGTAGCGAAAGGCAAACCTGCGTACCGGGCAGCCTTCACTCAAAAGCTCTCCGATACTGAGAAGCGCGCCGCCTCTGCCCTAGACGCCACGGGCGCATTCGTGGGTGGGGTTGGTCAAGCGGCAACGATGGGGCTACTGGATCCGCTGAAGCGCTCCATCAACCCCGAGCTAGCAGCAAGCGACCGACAGCAGCGCAACCGGAGCCCCAGGGCTGAGATGGCTGGCGAGCTTGCCGGTTCCATGGTCGGCGCTCCAGAGATGCTAGCCAGGGGCTCAGCGTCGCTGCTGGGCTCGAAGCTAGGCGGCAGCAAGCTTGGTCGTTTGGCTACCAGTGCAGGCGCTGGGGCTATCACCGGGGGCGTTGACGCGCAGACGCGAGCCATCGCCCAGTCGGCAGCGGACGCGCTCGAAGCTGGCGACTCGGCCGCTGAGATGGCCGCCAAGATTTACGACCAGCTTTCATTCCAGCCGATGCTCGAAGGCGCAGTGATGGGTGGCGGCATGGGTGTCGCTGGCCACGCTGCTGGGTCGGCGCTGGGCTCTGGCGCTCGCAAGATTGTCACCTCTGGAGAGCAGGCTCCCGTTGTTGAGCGGAATCTCGCCTCTGGCGGCAAGATGGACTGGAAGGGGCAAGTCAAGATGGAGCCCCGTCTGGAAGACCTGACGCACGGGGCGGCGGCGGAGCACAAGTTCGCCGATGAGGTTCTGGCGGAACGTGCTCTTGACCCCATCGCTACCCATCAGCTCGGCAAGCAGGAAGCGGCCGCTCGCAAGGCCATGAGCGAGACGGCTGCTGCCCATGAGCGCCTTGGCGAGGCTACGGTGGACGCCAAGCAGCTTTCGGAGCGTGTCGCTCAGCTAGCCAAGGAGATCCCCGGGGCCACCCCGAGGGCGAAGTCCACCCAGACCGCCATCCGTCGTTGGGCTCGCAAGATCCGCGACATGGAGAACATCACTCCGGCGGAGATGGACAAGCTGGAGCAGGAAGTGGCCCTTCAGGCGAGGTACAAGGGCGGAGAGCCTGACCCACACTGGAACGACGTAGCGGGAGCCGTGAAGGACTTCCGTGATGATTTCCAGTTTAACGAGCCAACCGCTCAGTTCTCCATTCGAGACAAGCTCGGCAACGCCAAGGTGGTAGGTGGATACTCTGGGCTCAAGAAAGGCCAGGAGCGCTCCCTCAGCATGGCGGCGACTGAGAACCGCCAGCTAGGTCTACCGGAGACCCTAGAAGCAGCCCCGACGGAGCTTCCTCGCATGGCGTCCTCCGACGCCGAAGCTGGTCAGTTCCTCGCAGAACATCAGGACGCACCCAGCGTGCTCAAGTACATCAACGAGGAGCGAGCCGCTGCCTCTCGCCTTGAGCGCGGGGAGACGCCCAGCGACCTCACGCCCACCAGGGTCAACTCGGCCATGCAGGCGACTACGGGAGCCAACCGGGCGCTCCGGGACGCCGTGAAAGCCGGCCACGTTTACCCCGGTACGGTCTACCGCGGGGTTGGAATGACTCCTGAGCAGATTCAGCAGATGATCGCTAAGGGCGAAATCAAGAGCGACAGCATCTGGTCCGCTGCCAAGGAGCAGGACTACGCGGCGGAGTTTGCCAAGAAGTCTGCCAACAAGGGTCGCCAGGCCGTCGTGTTCGACATCGACAGCCGTTCGGCGGTCCCATTGGACGAAATCCCCGGCTCCAACACCTACAACGAAGCCGCAATCCCAATCGGCGAAAGCTTTCGTATCGAGGACTCCTATCGCGGCCCCGATGGAACGATGGTGGTCAAGCTAAAGCGCAACTACCCCTCTGCTGAGGATGTGGCCACTGCTGACAGCCCGAAGGTGAAGCTCGACTTCGACCAACGACGCGCGGGCGTGAAGAGCCTCATGGAGACCGGTAGCCCTGGCGGCAACCTGCCCAAGAAGCTCGAGACGGCCGAGGCTGCTGGTGTAGGCAAGGAAGTCGCTGACATCGTCCGCATCCGTGACAGAGCAGACTACCGTCGCCTGCTCGGCTCAGCTACTCGCGGCGTCACGGCTGGCCCTGGTGGGCTAGGGAACAAGTTCCTCAGCTCGGCTCAATTGCTCCGGCTTGTGCCGGCGATGAAGAGCCTTGGTGGAGGACTCGGTAAGACCGGCCTACCTTCAATGGAAGCCTCTGATCAACTGGTGTCTCTCATTGACCGCTACGTGAGCGACCTGGGAACTCATGGCGGCCGCGAACATGTCGCCGGTCGAGTCATGGGTGAGATGGTGCCCGAAGCGAAGGCGCTCAACCTGCGAGGCGGCCAACCTGCTAGAATCGCGGGAGCCGCAAGGCGCGATGAAAAGGGCGACGCTGCGAAGCTGACCCCAGAAGAGACGGCGCTGGCGAAGGCTGTCATCAAGCAGCTACTGAAGGAAGCACAGTAACATGGCAGCATCAGGCGGAATCACAGCCCTTATCGGGATCCCGGGAGACGCGGCCGACGACAGGGCGGCTTGCTACGGCGACGGTGTCGCGAGCACCAACGTCCTGGGTAACTTCACTCTCACCACGACGGGGGAGCTGAATGTCATCCCAATCGAGGCTCACGGTCGGTGGGTTCGCATGCTGCCAACTGGCAGCACGTTGACCTACTTCTTTACCTTCAACAGCAGCGCTTCTGTGCCGGTTTCCACCGCAGCGACCTCGGCGGGGGCTCGGGCCGCTACCCAAGGAGAGGGGCCATTTGCTGCTGAGCAGGTCGTGGAGGTACGCGTTCCGCATCCTCCCTCAGGAGGGAGAGTGTACTTTGCCCGCATTGGCAGCGTTGTCTCTCAGTCAGTCAAGATGACGTTAGCCGACGGGACAGTCGGGCTTACGGGTCCATGAACCGCTCCCGCATCGAGCTAGCCGACCTGCCTTCCATGGACGCTGAGATTCGTCGGCGCTCGTTTGCGTTTAACCGCCGGCCCGGCGCGCGCAACAACCGAGGGCGGATTCTGGAGGGCGGGAACAATGGCAACCCGCTGACCATCATCAAATCGGTCACGGTGTTGCAATGGGTGCGCGCTGACCTCGGCATCACCATTGGGACGGGCGTTTCCGCTTGGGCTGACCAGTCCGGCAATGGGCACCATTTCGCGCAGGGCACCGCGGGCAGGCAGCCGGCCTACACGGCAGTTGACGCCACGCTGAACAACCAACCGACGGTTACCGCCATCGCCGCAAGTTCTCAAGAACTGGTCAATTCCACCATGCCGCAGGCAGACGGGACTTGGTCCAGCGGCATCATCAAGGAAACCTCCCGCAACAACGCCGCGGTGTGGGGGGCGCCTACTGGCCAGCCAGAGACAGGGGACGTGTACGACTCTGGCGGCACGGGAAACCTAACACAGTTTAGCGGGCTTTCAGTGAATGCCGTTTTCCTAGCGTTGAATACTTGGGCGCGCGTGGAGGCCCGACAGTCGACAACCGCGGCTTACCTGAAAGTCGCTGGAGTAGCGAACAGCGCCTCGGGGAGTTCAGGGACCAACACCTGCACCGGGACAGCTCTCTTTAGCACGGTGGGGATTGCTTACTGGCAGGGTCCTATCGCCGAGCGAGTTGTTTGCTCCGGAAAACCGACTGCGCCAGAAATCGCCGCACTTGATGCGTACTACACGGCCCGCTACGGAGCGGGGCTCGTCTGATGGCCAACCTGCAAAAAAGCGTCTCCGCGACCGAGGCAAGCAACGACGCGCTCAACGCCATCGTCAGCAAGGCGCTCGGGTACCCGGTCATCGGCGTCAACATCGGCAACGGGCCACACGTTGCCATGCCGCCCACCTGGAATGGCAGCGGCCAGTGCCCGCCCGGCTGGACCAAGCAGGCCATCGCTAACTACGTAGCGAGCCCAGCAAGCGCCGCGCTGCCAATCCCGGACACGCTCGCGACGCAGCTCCAAGCGGGCCCGGCGCAGGCACGGCTCACCGGCCCCGAGCAGGCCACGCTAGCCGCCGCCATCGCAGGAAGGTCGCTGGTGGACCTCGATGTTGGTGGCCTGCTCCCAAAAGCTAGCGCCGCCGCGAAAGTGGCACTCGAGGCGGACGTGAAAGACCCATGAAACATGCTCTATTTTCTGCTCTACTCACTCTTGCCGCTTGCACTGCGCCGACGATGGCGCAGCGCCAAGACAACTGGCACCGCGTGAGGGACATCGTTCGCGCGGAATGCATGGTTGGGCAGGCGACTGACCCGGCGATGCCTGACGACGTCCGCGAATGGTGCGTCAAGGTGGTTGAGCCGTGAGGGCCAAGCTCGTCAGCGACCTTCTGACCGTCTGCACGGCGCCACAGTACATCGCCGCCGTTCGCAGCGGCCTGGAGACACTGGCGGGCAAGACGCCGAGTAGCGCGCACGTCGCCGTCCTGACCGCTCAGAGCGCCCTGGAGAGCGGCCGGTGGAAGTCGATGCACCGGTTCAATCCAGGCAACATCAAAGCCTCCGAAAGCTACGAGTACCTCTACTGCCAGTTTCGCTGCAACGAGGTTATCGGCGGCAAGGTGCGGTGGTTCGACCCGCCGCACCCGCAGACCAACTTCCGAGCCTTCTTGGACCTGGACACGGGCGTGCTGGACTACCTGCGCTTTCTGTCCCAGCGGACGCACTACTCGCAGGCGTGGCTGGCGGCCGAAGCTGGCGACCCGGCGCGGTTCGTCCACGCGCTCAAAACAGCTGGCTACTTCACGGCCGACGAGGCGCCCTACCGCCGCGCCGTAGCATCACTGTTCAACGAATACCTGCGGCTCATCGTCGACCCCGCGAGCGACACGCGCCCCGACCCGGTAGACGTCGACCACGGGGCGGCCGTTGCGGTCGTCGCGCTGGACCCCGAGCGTCTCATCCATAACGCGGCTATCATGCGTGGATACGTGGATGCTGCCTACGAGCGAATCCATAACGATCCGCACGTTTGGAATCCACCGCCTGGAGAAGACTGATGGGACCCATTTCACGAGCCGCCGTCGTCAAACGACAAGAGGCAGACTCCAGATTCCAAGGCGCCGTGCTCGAAGAGCTGCAAGGCATCCGTAGCGTACTCAACAGACTAGTGGGGATGAATGCACTCGAAAAAGAGACAATCAATGAACGGATCGACCGCGCCGAGAAGCGGATCACAGAACTCGAGCACCCCGCCCGACCCGCTTGACCGCGCACGGGAGGCTATCGAGGAGGGGCGCGAGGCAACTAGGTTGCTGGAGTACTCCGAGGACTTCGAGGAGGACACCGCGCGACACGAGGTCACCGTCAACCTGACGAACCCTCACCCGCCGCAGCCCAGCTCGCCTCAGATTGAGGTGACCGAGCCGACGCCGGGCGTGCTTAAGGTCGTGTTTACCGTCGTGCAGAAATTTCCGGCTTGGGGCGCGGTCTTGGTCGCGCTAGCGGCAATTGCCGGATACGTGATTTTGAAGCTCCGGGGCGCGCTGTAACTCTAGCCCTCCACCTTCTGCGCAGGTTGGCCGCTTCGGTCGCGCGGCTTAGTACTGTCCGCCGTCCACTCGCTAGCCCATTCAATGATCACGCTCGGCGCCACCCCGCACACGCGAGCCAATCCTCGCGCGCCGAGGAAGGGGGTGCCGTCGCTCAGGACGCCCATCTCGACGCCGTCCACCTCGCCATTCGCGACGACTGTCACGGGCACCGTTGGTTTAGTCAGCTTCACGCTAGCCATGCTCGCCCTCCCATTTGCCGATCATCAAAAGTGACGCGATATCAGCAGGTTGACTCACAATCGGCCCCATTTGCCGATCATCGATTTGGAAGCACACTACCCGACGGATCCGGCGCCCACATCACCCGTTTGGGCGAGGCTAATCAAAGTACCAATTGACCAAGGCTATTTCCTAATAGCCTCAGCGAGCAGCACCCGCCGCGCCCACTCCGAAAGCCCGACCCGACCCCGCTTGGCCGTGATACCAATCTCTTCGGGTTTCCTCACAAAACCTAGAGTTTGATCACGGTCCGACCGTGGCAGACTTCGAAAAGGCTCCTTGGTGTTTCGACCGAGGGGCCTTGCTCGTCACTGATCGCGGCTTCGGGAGCGAAGAGGCAGCAAATACATTCATCAAGGCTCTCCGCGAGACTGTGAGATTTGCGAAACTCGAACCAGGGCAGTACACTCCACCGCCAAAGGAGACGCCCATGGAACAGCCCCAAGAGAGCGCGCAGATGCTGCCCCCGGCTCCAGCAGGGACCGTTGGAATGCGCGGAGCCTTTGGCCCCGAGAATGCGCCTACGGGGACGGCAACGCTCCACGTCTGGTCGCTCGGTGGTGGGGTCACGGTGGAACTGCGATCCAGCGCGCCGCTGAGCCCCAAGCACTTCAAGCGTCTCTCGAAGTACGTCGAGCTGGCTGCCGAAGCCGAGGAAGAGGACGCAGGTCTGGAGATCTAACAGCGCCCGCACATCGGGCACTGCCCCGGCTTCGGCCAGGCCCCACTCAGCACGTCCCCCAGCGAAACGCCCATAGGCCGGCTCGGCCGTTGTGATTGTAGTAGGCCATTGACCGCTAGGGGCTGTAACTCTAGCCCTCCACCTTCTGCGCAGGTTGGCCGCTAGCCCGACAATCAAACCGACGCCTTGAGCCGCAGTCCCTTTGCCGGGATTGCGGCGTTTCTTTTTGTCACTCGGCATCCGGGTTAGCTCGCACCCAAGCGGCCCGCTCAGCCTGCCAAAATTGCTCAATGACCCGCAGTCGCAGGCCAGGCTGCTCGTCAGTCGGCACGCCCAAGTCATCCAGGTCGTCACACACGGTCGCGGTGAATCGGTCCTCCTGCTCGACCGTGACGGTGATGGTCGCGTCTGACTCGTCAGTCTGCGCGTAGTAGGTGGTGATTTTACGGGTAGTCATGTTCGTGCAGGGGGGCCCCCGACAATTGCCACAGGCTCGCCAGGCTTGATTGCGTCGAGCGCGCGAAGGGCGCCCTGTTCATCAAACTTCAGACGGGGCGCGCCGAACCGAATGCCACAGCCGGGGCACAGGTTGAACGTGCGCCGCATGTCGTCATCCGTGAGTGTGACCCCGCAGTCGGGACAGCGGTACTCTGTCACTCGCCCTCCGGCTTCCGCGGGGCGCCCTTGGCCGTGTCGTTTGGACGTGC
>JAYVFX010000432.1:0-9766 GCA_043772795.1 Deltaproteobacteria bacterium | reverse complement strand
CGTTGATACGTCGGACTGAAAAATCAACCCAATAGCGGCCCGTTCATCGAGTGCGTTCGCTTCTTGTTCTGACAGCACTCCTTTTTTGACGGCGGCTGCCACCACCGCTGCACGATTGATTCCGGCACCATCATCTGAGACCAGAATCTCCACTTTGCTGACACCGACCTGCAAAACCGCAATGGAGACGACACCACGAATGTCCTTGCCTTTCAGGGTACGCTCGTCCGCAGCCTCAATACCATGATCGACACAGTTGCGGAGCAAATGGATCAGAGGGTCTTTGATCGCGTCTAAGATACGCTTGTCAACGTCCACTTCTGTACCTTGCATGCTGAGTTCAACATCTTTGTGAAGGGTACGAGAAAGGTCGCGGACCATTTTTGGAAAGCTGTTCAGCAGCGACGCAAACGGTAACATCAACACTTTCTTAGTATCGTCGAGCAGCCGTGCAATGAGTGTCCCCGCCTGTTTATGATCGCGTTCGGCAGCGCGGGTAATATTCTTGAGCGTGCTTTCCACCCCACTAAAGTGAGATTCATTCCAGAAGAAAAATTCCAACAAACTATGCGCAAGCGAGAGGTAGGGTTGTGCCTGCCGTTCTTGTTCATTAGTTCCTTCATAAATTCGTTGCAACTTACGTGCTCGGGTTGAGGCCTTATTCCATTCTTTATGCCACTTTGTGAGTGATTCGAGCAACTCGCGCAGTTCGGTCGTACGTTCTCCCACCGCTTGCCGTATGGCGAGCATCTCTTCAGCTTGGAGAAGTAACGCGTCCAGTTTAGCCGTTGCCACGCGGATCGTTTCCCCGGTTGTCTTTCCAGTTAGTTCTTCAGCTCGTACAGCTTGGCGATCTTGACGTGCCAAGCGTGCAGGACGGTTGGTCAGTTGGGGTACAACCCGAGGCGTCGCCTCGACGCTCGAAGGGGAAGGCGTGACGTCGACAGGAACGGCCACTGGGATGTTGACTGGAACGGTTGTCGGTTGCGGTGCGGCCATGGACGGCATGGAGATGCCAAAAACTTCAGGCTGTCCACTACCTGCGAGTGCTTGCAGTTGGTCGATCGTCTCGTCGATCTGCTGTTGCACCTCAGGGGACGCCGCGTCGGTTAAGAGCGCATTCACGGTGTCCAATGCTTGGTGCATGACATCAAAGCCGTCGGAAGAGAGATGGAGATCTCCTCGCTTGAGCGCAGCGAAGACATGTTCGAGTGCTTGACACACAGACTGTACGTCGATCAACCCCACCGCGCGTGCGGCCCCCTTCAGACTATGCGCTGCGCGGAAGGTGTATTCCAACACAGCGGTCCGCTCGTCCTCCGAAGAAGCCTTTTCGAGTGCTAGGAGGCCCACCTCCAAACTTTCCAAATGTTCGTCCGCCTCGCCACGGAAGGCCGTACGGACAGCCTCCATCAGTTCCGGAGCGAACGGTGCCGCGACAATAACAGGAAGGGAAAGTGAAACAGGGGCTTCGGGCGTGGGGGTGAGCAGCTCTTTGAGGCTGACGGCAGACGCAAAATCTTCCGCTAGTACTGTCTCTTCTTGTGATGGTGCAACTGCTATCGCACTTGAGCTCTCCATCTGGAAGATTGGCTCCTCGGGGGAGATCGGGGGCGACGTCACAATCGAGACAGACTTGACACTTGGCAGCTCCTCCGTCAGCAGCTGCTCAGGCGTATTTGCAGGGACCGTCCACGCAGGCTCGTCAAGCGTGAGCGACACGGTCTCTGCTGATTCCACGTCGATAAGGAGTCCAGACTGCAAGCCGTCTTCCGCTAGTGCAGTGAGCGCTTCGACGGCGTCGGCCACGTGTTTAGCATGTCGGCCTTGTGGATTTTCGATAACGTCCAGGCCCGTTGTGAGGGCATCTTGAAGAATGTCATACCCACCAGGGGCCAGTCGTAGCCCATCATAGCGCAATCGGGCCAGGACATCTTCGAATGATTGCGTCAGTACATCCATATCGGGCTGGTCGACGGAAGCCGCAGCCCCGCGTAGACTTTGGATATCGGCAAAGACGGCTCCCAAGAGGGAGAATTGCTCTTCGGGTGCCATTGCCGCTCGCATACGACGGAGGTTATCGGAGACCGCTTTCAATCGCCCAGCCGCTTCCGTCCGGAAGATCGCAAGAAGATCCCTCGACATTTCATTCATTGTTTTGTCCATCTCGGATACTCCTACCCGCCGACCTCGCTTCTCTGTTCGGTGAGACGGTAAGCGGTTCGGTGTTCTCTTGACGCTGTTGTCACCCGATTATTTCATCCTGAGTTCTGCAATTGGACTCAGAGTCTCCCAGAAAAAATCGTGCTGGGAGACCGGTTGCTGTTTTCAGGGTAGCAACACCCGGGTGTCACTCTCCTCTGACATTCGGCTTGAGAGATCAGCCTCCGCTGTACTGAAAGTCTTTATTGTGTTCACCGTCACGAATTGACACGAGTTTGCCGTCACAGGTTCCTGAAAACGGTTTGTTACAGGAGTAATCGAACCCATCGAATACTCCGGGTTTGAGCTTCAGGCTCACTTTTTTACCACTCGCTTCATCGGTGATGGTAAAAATGCCTGCTCCTCCCAGCCCACTCACTTTCCCGCCAGTCTCAGGTTCGGCAAACGAGATTTTCGTTTTGGTCGGCGCGACGTCTGCATCGAAGCGGAACGCTTTGGAGACAGAATGGTCGTGCACTGAGGTGACAGCGTGATCAGAGCTGAGTCGGAAGATGATATAGGCAATGGAACGCCGGACATGATCTTTCATAGTAATTGCTCCTCAATGCGGGCGCCCACGGTGGGCGCCCATACAACTGCCCTACGCGCTCACGCTATTTCCTCCGGGAGTGAGTTTGTAACGACCTACGAGATCTTGTAACTGCGATCCGGCAATAGCCAACTGCTGTGCGGCACTCTCCATCTGGCCCATGGTATCGACATTTTGGGTACTTGCCTGTCGAATGCTGTCAACTGCGGTCACAACTTGATCCATCCCGACAAGCTGTTGCTGACTAGTGGCGGCAATTTGTACAACTGCCTGTGCCGCTTCAGCAATATTTTTCGCGAGTTGTCGGATTGAGCTACCGGCTTCGACTGACTGGCTCACTCCGGCTTCGACTGCTTTTGTGCCTTGTTCGGTCACCAACACTGCCACACTTGTAGCGTTCTGAATGCCACTGAGCAGTGTGCGTACCTGTGCGGTGGCCTGCTTGGATTGTTCCGCGAGCGTCTTCACTTCTTGCGCGACGATAGCGAAGCCTTTGCCTTGTTCTCCGGCACGAGCCGCTTCAACGGCGGCGTTCAGTGCTAACAGGTTAGATTGATCGGCGATGTCGGTTACCGAGGCGATAATCTCGCCAATCGCCCGACTATGTTCTCCTAACTTGATCACGCTATCAGCAATCGACTCCATCTGTTCACGAATCTTGTTCATGCGCTCAATGGCATCACCCACGGCCTGTTCTCCAGACTGCGACACCGTGACTGCCGTCAGTGAACTATCGGCTACGGTTTTAGCTTTGTGGCTGGCGATCAGAATGGTTTGTTTGAGTTCTTCCACAGTGGCGGCAGTCTCGGCAACTGCAGCGGAGGTTTCCGCCGACCCTGCCGCCACTTGCGCGATCGACCCGAGAATCTCGTTGGTAGCTGACGCGAGAGAGGAAACACTATTGGTGATTTCTGTCGTGAGTTCACGCAGTCCTTTCACCATATTAAAGAGCGCGTTGCCTAAGACATCCTTGCTCGACTGTGGTTTGATGTTGACGGTGAGGTCACCTGCGGCCACTTGGTCGGCAACCTGTGCCATCTCCTGGAACGACTTGATCATAGTATCGAAGGCCCGCCCTAATTCACCGATTTCATCCTGGCGGTGCACGTTCATGATTCGCACCGTCGTATCACCGCGAGCCAATTGTTGGGCAACGACCGCAATTTCGTGCACTGGTCCGGCGATGGCACGAGCGATAAAGCGCGCCAGAAGCAGAGCAAGGGCGATTCCGAGAACAGCAAACAAGGAGAGTTGCCCAAGGTTCCAATAATCGCGCGCCACACGGACGTTCAGGAGTTGCTCCAGTTCTGGTACGGATTTGTCGAACAGCGCGTAGACCGCGTTGATTCTCTGTGTCGTTGCGTCGGCATAGTCTGCCGCGCTCATGTTGAGCGAACTCTTCATAAACTGCTGCGTGACCATGTCCACTATTTCTGTAGTCGCTTTCATGGCTCCTTGCTCGGAGCTGAGGAGAAATTCACGCGCTTTGGGGACCCGTTGATAAATCTTAGCTAAGGCGTCGATGACAAGACCTTTCTTCTCCTCAACCATGATGAGGTGGCGGAAAAATTTGGCTTTCTCTTCTTCCGGAATAGCACGCGCGGTACGACTCAGGAGCATCATCCCATCTGCTCGTGACTGGCCGAGCTCTTCAGTGAGTTGTAAAACGCTGGGGAAAAGAATGACTCCCAGATAATACGTTTCGATGTCAGGGTCCAGGGTGATATTCGAGACATCGGCAACCTCAGTCAAGAATCCATTCATCAGGTCCTTGAGGATCATCGTATGACGCCGGGTGCTCTCATCCACGGATAGGCTGGTAAGATCTCTGAGGAGTGATTGAATTTGTTGTTTATAGTTGCCCCATGACTTGCCAACGCCTTCTCCTCTGTCGGTCAGGGAATGGCCATACTCCGTATGGACAGTATCAAGTGCTTGCAGGTCAGCTTCAACTGCCTGCTGTGCTGCTGCCCGTTTCTCTTTACTGGCAGCGTCAGCACCTGGGGATAACACCACAGCGGCTAACCCGCGTTGCTCTTGCAAGTGATGCATAAGGTTTCGGATGGGAAGGTAATACTTCACACCCACCAGCTCTTTCTTAGCAAAGTCGATACTCAGATTTTTCTGATAGGAAACTCGACCGTAGGCGAGAAATAAAATGACAGTAGTAAAGATAGCGGACAGCACGAACAACTTCTTTGCTAATGGCATGTCGTCCAAACGATTGCGCAACATATCCATAAACTTTTGCATAACAGGCTCCTTGTACCCTAGTGAATCCTCTAGTTGTGAATTGGCGGTCTCATGCGCCCTTACCGTATGAGTAATGAGTTGCGGTCACATCGTTGCCCCTTCCTTTATGTGACTCCCTGGAGGCCGAACAGCAGTTTCCCTACGTTGAGAATCACCACTTGTTCACTTGTGACTCCACGAAGATACGCTGCGCGTGTTTCCGTCACCATCGGCGGGACAGGATGAATAGTCTCGACAGGCAGCGCACGCATGCCCAACGTACCATCGGTGAGAATCCCTACTTCTTTCCCGCGTGACTGAATAATCAGTACTTCATCGCGCTCCGCCCTTGTCTCGCGAGGGATCTCAAGCAATGTCTGCAAGTCAATAAGTGCGGTCATAAGTCCACGAACATTGATGATACCCAGCACATGTGACGGAGCGCCGGGAATCCGTGAGACCTCCTTCAGACGGTAGACCTCACGCAAGAAGACCGCCTCGAATGCATATCTTTCTTTGCCGACAAAGAACTCGACGACTTGGAGTATGGTACTGGAAGCTTCCGCCTGTTTCGTTCGGGGCCGAGCCAAGAGACGGGCGCGAGTCCGCAAGAGCTGCTGTTGCTGGTCCTGAGAGAGGGAGTCTCCGACGGTTACTGAAGGAACAGTACGTGAAAATTGCTGCGGTTGTGTACTCATTAACAATTACCTCTGGAGCATCGAGTTGACGAGGCTCTCCATTCTCCCAGCAGTCAGTCCTTCGGATTCGGGAAGAATCTCGTCCTGGGGAGTTTGTTGTAAAATACCTAGTGCACGTGAGAGATGGCGCTTGGCATCCTGGTAACGCTGTTGTTGGGAAAGGAGGTTACCCAGGGCAAAGTGGGCGAGCACGAAATCCGGCTTGACATAGACAGCCTTTTGCAGCGCCCGTATCGCATCGGCAATACGTTCGGCTTCCAGTAAGATTGTGGCGAACAAGTAATACAGGCCAGGGTTAAACCGGTCGGTGGCGATCGCCTTTTCGCACCACGTCTGCGCTTCAGTCAAACGTCCCTGATTGGCGTAGGCACGGACTAATAACATGAAGGCTTGACTCTCGTATGTGGTGAAATGGGTTGCCTTCTCAAGACTACTGCACAACGGAAGTAATTGGGTCACCACCTGCGTATACTGCCCTTGGGCATACAAGGCTTGCGCCTCTTCGTATGCAGTAAATGTCGGCGCTGCTTCTATCGGAGCTGAAAATAAATTCCCCTCTTGCCTTGGAGCAGGAGAAGTGTTTATCACAGGAAGAGAGATGTTCTCGCTCGTGGCAAGCGGCGTGGGGATTGGCATGCCTGACGGCGAGGAGACGGGTGGCCACTGCACAGATGGAGGTGGTGAAACGACCTGAGGGGTCATCGACCAATTGACCGGTACGTGGGGGTGTTGCATGTCCTTGCGATAGATCGTGGTCCCATCAATCAGGACCGGGACAAAAGGCATCTCGTTCAAGTAGGTCGTTTCGACCGGGCTGACAATTAACCAACCACCATCGACAAGACAGTCGTATAAGCGGTTCAGCACGCATTTGACACGTTCAGGAGTAAAGTAAAAGAGGACGTTACGACAGAAAACGACATCCATCATTCCACTGTTCAGGATAGAGTCTGCGCTGACTAGGTTGGCCTCGGCAAAGGTGACCATATTTTGGACATCCGGCTGAATAGCAAATAGTCCGTTCGCTATTGGGTGGAAAAAACGTGCTCGAACCTCTGCTGCGATGCTACGAAACGACCAGGAACTATAGACGCCAGCCCGTGCACGACGGATCGCGTTAGGGTTGAGATCCGTGGCCAGGATCAAATATTGCCAATCGCGGTGGTGAGGAAGCACCTCGTTGAGTGTCATGGCAAGCGTGTACGGTTCTTCACCAGTGCTACAGGCAGCACTCCAAAATCGTAGGCGCTGGCTATTCCCGGCACGACTGGCGATCAGAGGCGGAAGAATGTTGTGCTGCAAAATCGTCCACGCCTGCGGTTCACGATAGAAATAGGTTTCTCCGATCGTCAGGTACCCAGCCAGCATACGCACTTGGTCATTGACTAAAGGAGACGAGAGCAATTGTTGTACGAAGGCTTCGGTATCGAGGAACGCCAGTTCTCGGGCGGCGAGACGAATCTTCCGATCAAGATCTGGAAAGCGGTCTGTCGGGAAATGCACTCCCATCGCGACCTCGATCCGTTCGCTCAATTGCATCAAGAGTGACGCTGAGAGGTACGTAGTCATCATGGGAACTTCATGCGTTTACAAGGGCGTGACTCAGCGTTTGCTCCTCGTCAAGTGAAAGAAACTGCCCCAAGTCGTGGATGAAGATCAGACCGTCTGGCAGCTTGACGACTCCCTCAACATACTGTGTGTGAGGCAAAATCTGGGCTGCGGTCATTATCTGTTCCATGGAAATCTCGAGAATTTCTTGCACAGCGTCTAACACCACGATCACCCGGCGTTGCTGTGTCCAAACAACCATAAAGCGATCATTAGGAGTAATAGGCCGTTCAGGGAGGCCGAGACGGCGGCGGATATTGACCACTGCAATTACCACCCCTTCCATATCGACAACGCCCTGCACGATCTCCGGGGCACGTGGGAGCGGGGTCACTTCAACCGCCCGGACGATCCGTTCGACAACGGCTAAACGCAACGCATAGCGCTGCGAATCAAGCCAGCCAATAATCAGATGAGTTCTTGCACTGGTATCCATGCTTACGCTCGCCCTTCTGTCACTAGTGTTGTGTGGATGGCCCCTCGACTGTGTCCCCTGTATAAAGAACGGCTGCTTAATAAAATCCTTTAATACAGCGGCATTCTCTGCGAGGATTACGGACTCAAGGCGAACGATCGTCCTTGTTCGCAAAGTTTCTTTGTCCGTGCTAAGCATCGCCGCTGGATGAAGTCGAAGTCCGAACAGCTTTGGGCATCTTCATTGATAACAACAAAAGCGACAATGAGTGAGAATGGCATGACATCTTACAATCGAGGAATTGATGTTGGCGGTACGTTCACCGATTAACGACACGACAAGGAGCACAACATGACGAAACCCGTTTGTCTCGTGATCGGCGCCGGTGCCGGCATTGGCGGCCACACGGCAAAGCGCTTCGCCCGCGAGAGCTACCACGCCTGCCTGGCCCGACGGACCGACAAGGAAGGCCTCGACCGGCTAGTGAGCGAAATCGAAGCCGAGGGCGGCTCGGCGACAGGATTCATTCTGAACGCCGTCGAGGAGAACAGCATCGAGCGACTCGTCGAGACCATTGAGGCGGACATCGGACCGATCGACGTCGCCATCTACAATCTCGGCGCGCAGATCGGCGATCGGGCGCTCGCGGAGACCTCGCTCAAGGCGTTCGAGATGGGCTGGCGGATCGGCACGTTCGGCCTCTTCCGCCTGGCCTCGGCCCTTTGTCCGCGCATGGTGCAGCGAGGGAAGGGCACCGTGCTCGTCACCTCCGCGACCGCGGCTATGCGTGGCAACGCGAGTCAGCACTCGCGTGCGTGTGCTGGATTTAACGACCATGGTCGCGGGTCCCGTTGCGACACGAATGCTAGCAGACCAGGGAGCAGAGGTCATTAAGATCGAGTCGCCAAGTGGTGACCTGATGCGTCACTTCAATCCTATCCGTAGGTGGTTCAGGCGCTCTCTGGTCTGGCGGAAATCCAAGCGGGTCTTACACAGTCAATCGATCAACACACTGAGTGAGTAACCTGATGGGGCATCTAAGAGAAAGGGAGTAGTTATGAATCAAACGAATCCAGTCGCAGTGGTGACCGGGGTAGGACCAGGAACAGGCGCAGCGATTGCGCGCCGCTTTGCGTCCGGTGGCTATGCGGTCGCGATGCTTGCGCGTGACCGTAATCGCCTTACTCTGCTGGAGCAAGAGATTGCACACTCGCGGGCCTATCCCTGCGATGTCACTGATGAAGCACAGCTCGATACAACACTTGAAGTGATACGTACCGACCTCGGTGTACCGAAGGTACTCATTCATAATGCCGTTGGTGGCGCGTTCGGGAACTTTATGGACATTGATCCGCAAGTGCTGAACCGCAACTTTCAAGTCAATACGATGGCGTTGCTCTATCTTGCGCGACGACTGGCTCCTGAGATGATCAAAGCAGGAGAAGGCGCCATTATCACTACCGGTAACACTTCCGCCTTTCGCGGCAAGGCGAACTTTGCGGGCTTTGCCCCAACCAAGGCCGCGCAGCGGATACTAGCGGAAGCCATCGCTCGTGAGCTGGGACCCAAGGGAGTCCACGTCGCCTATGTAATGATCGACGCCGTCATCGACCTGGAGTGGACACGGCAGATGATGAAACAGCGGCTCGGCAAAGAAGCGCCGGACGACTTCTTCATCACACCTGTCGCCATTGCCGAGGAAGTCTGGCATGTCGCGCATCAAGACCGAAGCGCCTGGTCCTTTAATGTTGAAGTGCGACCGTTTGGCGAGACGTGGTGAACGGTTGACTCCGTACACGGCCAATCAAGCCAAATGAACACAAAACAATTCAACTGAGGAGGGATCATGAGCGAGCTGCGGATTTTCTCATACCTACCCAACCCACGTATTTGGAAAGCGACGATTGCCGCGCGTCTCTGTGGTGTCGACGTAGAAGTGCGAGGGACCTCACCAAAGGAGCTTGCCTCGTGGCTGTGGGATTTTGATGCACGGCCCCTCTCAAGCAGTGAACTCGCTGAATCCTCGGACATACAAGTCGGGAAAGTTGGGTTTTCTGGCAC
>JAYVFX010000431.1:0-2221 GCA_043772795.1 Deltaproteobacteria bacterium | reverse complement strand
GCCCAACCATATTCTCGGTAACGTACACCGGTACGAACTTTTTGCCATTATGAACCGCAAAGGTGTATCCAATCATCTCGGGAATAATCGTCGAGCGCCGCGACCAAGTCTTAATAACTTGTTTATTACCACTGGCGATGAGCGCTTCGACTTTTTTTAAGAGATGGTCATCGACAAAGGGGCCTTTTTTGACCGAGCGCGGCATATGATCTACTTCTTCTTTCTTTTCTGCATGATGTATTTGTCGGTTCGCGGGCTCTTTCTCGTTTTGTATCCTTTCGCGAGAACACCCCATGGGCTTTGTGGATGATTCCCTTTTCCACGTCCCTCACCGCCACCCATAGGGTGGTCCACTGGATTCATCGCTACACCACGAACGTGTGGACGCCGGCCAAGCCAGCGCGAGCGGCCAGCTTTTCCTATCGATATATTCTCATGATCAACGTTTCCAACTTGCCCAACCGTAGCCCGGCACTTCACGTGCACGCGACGTACCTCACCAGAGGGAAGTTTCACGGCTGCATAGTCTCCCTCTTTCGCCATCAGCTGAGCGGCAACTCCGGCACTGCGGACAAGTTGTCCACCTTTACCCAATTTGATCTCGACATTGTGAATCATAGTGCCGAGTGGGATGTTACTCAAGGGAAGAGAATTTCCTGGCTTAATATCCGCACTTTCACCCGACATAATCATATCTCCAGCTACTAGCCCTACAGGCGAGAGGATATAGCGCTTTTCCCCGTCGGCGTAGTGAAGGAGCGCAAGATTGGCCGATCGATTCGGATCGTACTCAATTGCGGCAACCTTTGCAGCAATTCCGTCTTTCTCACGGCGAAAATCGACAATACGGTACCGCCGTTTGTGCCCTCCGCCACGATACCGACTCGTAATACGTCCCCTATTGTTCCGCCCTCCACTCTCATGGTACGGAGCCAGAAGTGAACGTTCCGGCTCCTTCTTACTCAAATCGCTAAAATCGGAGACACTTTGAAAGCGTCGTGCTGGCGACGTTGGCTTATATTGTCTAACAGCCATGAATTAGGCCCCCTCAAAGAAGTCGATATGGTTGCCTTCCGCGAGCGTCACGTAGGCTTTTTTCCAGTCTGATCGTCGCCCCACAGACTTTCCAACTCGCCGCTGTTTTCCGAGATATCGGATCGTATGTACTTTTTTGACTTTGACTTTGAACAGCGTCTCGATCGCTCGCTTGATTGACCCCTTATCTGCTTCGGGACGCACTCGGAAAATGATCTGATTCCCAGCCTCATTCACTAGCGTCGCTTTCTCAGTTATGAGAGGAGCAGTGAGAACAGAATAGATATCCTTGCTCATGCCGCTAGCCTTTCGTTTACTTTCTGCAATGCCGCTTGAGTAAAGAGTACTTGTTTATAGTGTAACAAGTCGTAGACATTGATCCCTTCGCAACGTAGGACCTTGGCCCAAGGGATGTTACGTGCTGCTTTTTCAATCTGCTCATTGGCATCGGCAATAACTACGAGGAGATTCTTGTCTAGCTGCAGTCGCGCGAAGAATTCTAACATTCTCTTCGTCTTCATCTCTGGCAAAACAATATCGTTGACAACAAATAGAGCGCCCTCACGATATTTGTCTGCGAGTGCTGCCCGTAGTGCGGTCAGACGTGCACTTTTCGGTAATCGGTAAGCATACGAACGCGGCTGCGGTCCGAAGATCGTGGCTCCACCAACCCAAATCGGCGACCTAGTGCTTCCAGCTCTAGCGCGGCCAGTGCCTTTCTGCCGCCACGGTTTCTTACCTCCGCCTCGCACGAATGCTCGCGTCTTCGTTGCCGCCGTTCCTGAGCGCCGATTCGCTCGCTGCATTTTGACCATCTCAAAAAGCAGATGTTCACGCGCAGGTTGCTGCGCGATGACTGCCGGTAATTCGATTTCGCCGACAGTCTCTCTTTCTGGCGAGAATACCGGAATGCGTTGCGCTTCCATGTTATTTCTTCCCTACTGTCGCTTTGTGCACAAGAACAATGCCCCCTGAAGCGCCAGGAACTGCTCCGCACACAAACAACAAGTGACCTTCCTCACGCACATCAACTACGCGGAGATGTAGTTGAGTCATACGATCGTTACCGTATTGGCCAGCCATGCGCTTGCCCTTAAAGATACGTCCTGGGAACGAACGGTTTCCAATTGATCCGCCGTGACGAAAATATTCGTGAGTTCCTCGGCCATCCGGAAACCCGCTCATA
>JAYVFX010000430.1:0-3079 GCA_043772795.1 Deltaproteobacteria bacterium | reverse complement strand
CTCACCTACGATATGGAGCAGTACTTCACCAATCGTTTCGAGATCAAGTACATTCCGCAATGCAGCCATTGGGTGCAACAAGAACAGCCTGAGTTAGTGAATCAGTATATGGTGGAGTTTCTAGCGGACTTGGCTGGCAGTTAGAGGAACGAAGGTAATATGCCAAAAAGTAAATATATGTGACGAGAAGGAAAAATATGGAACGACATGAAGCTGTTAAGTTGGAGACCGTCTTGGGGCTCGCGGAAAAACTCGACGCGGTTGAGAAACTCAAATTGGTAGAGCGAGTGCTAGCTGAGCTAGAACCGATCGTCCGGGCTCAGGAGCCAAAGAAACAGAGGCCACTACACCGCAGAAGCAAGCAACAGAACCTCACAGAGGAACAAATCAAAGAGGTCAAGCGAAAGCTCTGGGGGCCGGATGAACAGAAGTGGCCAACTCGAGTTGTTAAATTAGGAGGATTGTGGAAAGAAACGTCGCTGAATCTGACCAATGAAGACTTTCGCCAGGCAAGCCATGAGTTGTCTGCAGCGCTTAAACGGCGGGCAGAGAAGGTCTTGTAATGCTCTACGTGGCTGACACGGTGGCCCTCGTGTGGCATTTGGAGAAGCGCCGGAAGCTCGGCATGCAAGCGCGCCGAGTATTGCAGGAGGCAGATCAAGGGCTCCATACCATCGTGATTTCAGGGGCCACACTCATGGAAGTCCTTTATCTCTCTGAGCGGCGGCGTATCTCGGTAGACCTGACGGTTCTGAAAAGTCTACTCGTTCGAAGTTACAGCTACAGCGTTGCCCCTGTGAATTTTGAAGTTATCGACGCAACGGCGACAATTGATGATATTCCTGAACTACATGACCGAGTCATTGCTGGCACAGCAGCTTGGCTAAAGATTCCAATCCTTACCAACGATCCCGACATGACTGCGTCACGACACGTGCAGACCATTTGGCAGTAACCCTGGAAATATTCTGGAGTGTTGTTCTGCGGTTGGCCCGTATATACCGAAGACTCCGGAAACCTCCAACCCATTTGCTTCTCTATACTTTTCGATAGTGACTCACGCCTCCCTGAACGCAAAGCGCGGATCGGCAGCACGGATATAGAGAGGAGAGTTGAGATAGAGCTAGAGACTTGAGCTAGAGATAGAGACCTGAGATAAGAGGCTACGGACTTTGAACTTTAGACTTTGAACTGAGAGAGAGGAGAGATGAGCCATGTTGCGTGGCGTTTTTTCAGCAATGATTACCCCGTTCGACAAGAACGAGAACGTAGATGAGAAGGGTGTTGAGACGTTGATCAACTGGTCGATCGGCAAAGGGATCAGCGGCGTCTTCATGGCGGCCAGTACCGGTGAGTCCTGGGCGTTGAGCTTCGAGGAGAAAGTCCGCTTGTTTACGCTGGCGGTGTCGGTGGCTAAGCAACGCGTTCCTGTCATTGCCGGAGTCGGTGTACCTTCAACCCGTGAGGCGATTCAACTTGCCGAAGCCGCGCAAGCTGCGGGAGTCGATTATCTATGTGCCGTGCCTCCAAGTTTCGTCAAACCAACCCAAGACGAGCTGATCACGCACTATAGTGCCTTGGTGCAGGCGACTTCGGTTCCCCTGATTCTTTACAACATTCCAATGTTAGCCGGGAATGTACTTAGCACACCAGCAGTGAGAGTGCTCGCCGAACGGTTTCCGCAGATTGTTGGCATTAAAGATAGTAGTGGGGATCTCACGTTGCTGAATGATTTGATGATGCAGCGCCGCCCTGATTTTAGCGTGTTGCCAGGAATTGACACGTTGGTGCTGCCTGGTTTGTTTGCTGGGAGTCAAGGCGCGATTCTCGGCAGTGCGAATGTCTGTCCTGAACTTGCACTTGAGATTATGAAGCTATTTGATGCTGGTAAACATCAAGAAGCCTGGGCGGTGCAAAATCGCCTCACGCGGTTTTGGATTGCTACTGGCCTCGGTTCGTTTCCCGCCGCAGTGAAAGCCGGTGTTGAAGTGCTTGGCCTTCCGGCTGGACCACCACGACGGCCTGTGGCTACTCTCGATGCTGACAAACGTGAGGTATTGCGACAGGAGTTACGCGCGATGGGAGTAGTAGCGTAAACGATGAACGCGGAATGATGCAAAAAAGTTCGGAGTCACAAAATGTCTAGGCATCTACGAGTCTGGGGGTCTGGGAACAAGGTAGCCCGGATGAAGCGAAACAGAACCCGGGGATTCGATTTCCTTCACCTCGGCTTTTTCAGACCTCGGACTTTTTGACTCTGAACTTTTTGTTCCTTCCAGACTCTCAGACTCCGCGACTCCTAGACTGTCCCCCGTTCATCATTTTGCGTCCTGCTTGCCGAAGAAAGCAGATTGCGTTAGCACACGCGTATGACAACTAAGAAACCAGACCCCTATGTCAATCTCGGTGAGTTCATTCGCCGTCAGCGTGAGTTAGCACAACTGTCGATCCGACAGCTGGCTGATGTGTGTGGAATTTCTAACCCCTATCTGAGCCAGATCGAACGCGGTCTGCGCATGCCGAGCAGTATGATTCTGCAATCGATTTCCAAAGGGCTGCGCATGTCGGCGGAGACGCTGTATGCCCAGGCGGGTATTCTGGACCCCGAGGATATGGAGGAAAGTGATGTCATCAAGTCAGTCATGCGCGATTCCTATTTATCCCCGCGCCAGCGCGAAATGATGATCGATATGTACCGGTCGTTCCGCAAGGTTAATGAAACGACCACACCTGCCTAATTTCGCCCAATTGGTCACCTGCGTGACTAAAGTCCCAGTCTGATCGCTTGCAAAAGTTAGCATTGCGAGTTAGCATGTCTTCTGACGGTAGCAATCGTCAGCGACCAAAAAATCAGAGGAGGAAAAGTCTATGACAGCAAGCACACACATCAATAACCCGTTCGAGAAACTATTCGCCAACGCGACGAATAACCCTTTTCTCAAGTTGCTAAGCGAAGTGAATGCGCCGCTGTGCAGTCCCTGGAAAGAGACTGCGGCACAGTATCTCAAGGCTAGCGAAGAGTGGGCTGAGAAAGCACTGGAGTGGAACAGCAAGGCTACTGCCTGGGCCAAAGAGACCC
>JAYVFX010000429.1:0-2924 GCA_043772795.1 Deltaproteobacteria bacterium | reverse complement strand
TCATTATCGTCGTCTGGAAAAATTAGGATTAATCGCCCTTTGCCATAACGGAAGGATTGCTCTAACGAGTCGTGAATGCGTTTCTTGCTTCGTGGATTGAGCACCAGACGATCGACCAGAACGGTAAAGTACTCCTGTCCCTCAATTGGTCGCTCGCTGAGTTCTTGAATGTCGAGCACCTCACCGTTTTCCACTAGACGATGAAAGCCGGAATGTAACAAGCCGTCACGAATCTCCACCCACGGCAGCGACGGCGGAGCTGAGATCGAGAAGGTCACCAGGAACCGAGTCCCTTCAGGTCGTGCAGCCGACAGTTTACGAAACACCGACTCTGCGGAATCCCGCTCAACGATCTCGCCACATTGGCGACAGTGCAGCACGCCAATCTTAGCGAACAAGAGTTTCAAGTGGTCGTGGAGCTCGGTCATGGTCCCCACTGTCGAGCGGGAAGTACGTACCGGACGGTTCTGATCAATAGCAATCGCAGGCAGGATGCCCTCAATCTTCTCAACCTTGGGTCTATCCATGCGATCGAGAAACTGGCGAGCATAGGCAGAGAAGCTCTCAACGTACCGCCGCTGCCCTTCGGCATAGAGGATGTCAAAGGCGAGACTCGATTTCCCTGAGCCACTCACACCAGTGAGAACTGTTAGTTGGTTCAGTGGAATTTTGACGTCGATGTGCTTCAGGTTGTTCTGCCACGCGCCAGTAATCGTAATGAAACCGGCGTCGGCAATGGTGTTTCGTGCTCCGTTCGTGTTCACCCACGTCCTCCGCTAAACTGCGGGAATCGGGGTTCAAGGGTTGGGCATCGGTTTCCTGAGCTTGTAGCTTCCGTAGGCCCTTCTCACCGACCCCTGACCCCTGACCCCTGACATATACTTCAAGTGTAAATCGCCCCTCTTCATAGTCGCTGCATGCCAGTGAGTCCAGACGGGCGCTGTGCTACAGTACAGGCGTTTCATGGAGGTATGGCATGGGAGAAGAATTTTGGCTGGAAGCTGGCGTCATCTTATTGTTGATTCTCGCGAATGGCTTCTTTTCTGGTTCGGAGATGGCGATTATCTCGGTCCGGCGTAGCCGTATTGATCAGCTGACGGAGGAAGGACACACGTCTGCCCAGGTTGTCGCGCATCTCAAGGATGATTCTGATCGCTTTCTCGCGACGGTTCAGGTTGGGATCACGCTCGTCAGTTCTCTCGCTTCAGCATTGGGCGGTGCTTCAGCAATAGAATTCCTGCGCCCGATCTTTCAGCAAAGTGAAAGTGCCTTTCTGCACCAGTGGGGCGAAGCACTAGCCCTCGGTACTATGGTCATCATTATTTCCTACTTATCCTTAGTCTTAGGAGAATTGGTGCCAAAAACCCTTGCCCTGCGCTACTCCGAACAGATCGCCCTTTTTGTCGCCCGTCCGCTCGATCTTCTCTCGCACATGTTCTCCATCGTTGTGCGCTTTCTCACCGCCTCATCTAACGTATTACTCTTTTTCACTGGTACTGGTGCAAAATCGACCGAAGCCCTTATTTCGGAAGAGGAAGTTCGTTACCTGGTGAGCGAAGGCGCAGAAAAAGGCGTTTTTGATGATACCGAAAAGGAATTTATTCACAGTGTGTTTGACTTCGCCGACACCTCCGTTCGGGAAGTGCTCACACCGCGCACGGAAATTCACGGACTCGAAGTCTCCACCTCGGCAACCGAAGCTCTCCACCAGATGATTGAGAGCGGCTTTTCACGCATCCCGGTGTATGAAGAGGATTTGGACCACATTGTCGGCATCGTGCATATCAAAGAATTACTGAAAGCCCGTGAACGCGGGGAGCCTACTTCCCTGCGCAACCTCTTACACTCGGCACATTTTGTGCCCGACTCCATGCAGATCAGCCATTTGTTACGCGAACTGCAAGTGCGACGTTCGCACATGGCAATTGTCATCAACGAATTCGGCACAGTCATCGGCATCGCCACTATTGAAGACATCATGGAAGAGATCGTCGGTGAGATTCGGGATGAGTACGACGTTGATGAAGACCAACCCGTACAGGAAATTGCTGAAGGAGTCTTACTGGTGGAAGGCGGTGTAGCGCTCAGTGAACTTAAAGAAGAGCACAGTATTCCCCTCGAAGAGACACAAGCGTACCGTACGCTCGCGGGCTTTCTTCTTGCCCGCCTTGAACGTATTCCACGCGGACGTGAAACTGTTATCCATGAGGGCTATCGTTTCACGATTGTTGAGATGGATACTCGGCGAATTGCAAAAGTACGAGTGGAAAAGATCGATAAACCACCAGTACCGGGTTCTGCGTCCGCTCAGGACAACAAGCAACAGGCGAATGGATAATACGGAAGTCGGGGAATCTACGAGTCTGGGAGTCTGAGGGTCTAGGAGTCTGGGAGTCTGAGGGTCTAGGAGTCGGGGAGTCTACGAGTCTGAGGGTCTGGGAGTCTAGGAGTCTGGGAGTCTACGAGTCTGAGGGTCTACGAGTCTGAGGGTCTGGGAGTCTAGGAGTCTAGGAGTCTAGGAGTCTGGGAGTCTAGGAATCCGGACGTCTACGAAGGTATGAGCTGAAGCCGACGATAAGGGATATGGTCTCGTCCGCAAGTTTGTATAATCTTTCGAATTCTGGTTGATCAATATATCTGACATCAAGGGCAACGTAGCACAAGGATTGCACTTCCATTGCCGATCCTTTGGAGATGTCGAGAAAATGAGCAAAGTCTTTGTCGCTTCTTCTCGCAAAGCCTTCAGCGATATTACTCATGGTCGACACAGCAGCACGACACAACTGATCCCGCAGTCCGAAGTCTTTGCTCAAGCGTCCGTCAGCGCTCGTTCTGTAAACTTCGCGGACCAGCTCCCGCGCTTTCTGCCATACCTGCAAATCTTCAAACCGCCGTACCGTTGGCATCCCCAATTGCCTTCCTAT
>JAYVFX010000428.1:0-2664 GCA_043772795.1 Deltaproteobacteria bacterium | reverse complement strand
CTGAAAGGGAGAGGGATAGGGTGAGGGTATTGAAGCAGCGTATCATCTCACAACCCTACTAATTCCCGTGCGATCGCCGCACGAGCATAACGGTGCGGACTGCCCATCTCCGAAATACGTACATCGGCGGCGATACTGACAAGCATTGCCGCTTCGGTGATGTCGATATGCATGCGGTCCATCATGATATGTGCGAGTCGATCGAGGGCAGCACCGGCTGCTGCTTCTACGGTGTCTCCATCACCCATAGTGATGACTTCCTGCTGCGTTATAACTAAAGGGTGCGCCAGTTGCATCTCGTGCGCAATGCGGCAGCGTAGGGTAACGTCTGCTGCGATTTCGACCGCTGAAGCGGCGACTTCACCGTCCCCCATCTTGGCGTGCACATCTTCGATGGTGAGCAATCCGCCTTCGACGAATACCGGTAAGTACACCGTTGAACCAGGGCCGAGTTGGCTGTTGCTCAATTGCCCACCAAACGCACCGACAGCACTACTAGGTTGGGAACCTTGCGCGGGCGCGAGCCCGATCTTGCTCACATTGGGCAGAAACGGAAGCGAAACCTGATCGTTGTAACGAACCTGGTTGCCTTCAATCGGAACGACTTTTTTGCGAAACTCGACTTGATCTTTGAATAGACCATAGCCAGGAATAGCGATCACGTAGCCGAAGCCTTGCGTCGGACGAATGTCTAAGATGTCAATGGCGAGCACGTGGCCGGGGATAGCTCCCTCAACAAAGACAGGGCCGGTCATTACCGTCAGTTGCTCCATCGGCCAGGCTTTACCATCGTTCCAGTCGCGAAAGCGGTCGTTGGTTTCCATGACGAATACTTCACCGGGACGCACCCATGCTGCCGGAGGATGGTTAGCGTCGAATGTGCGGACAATATGTTCTTTGGTAATTTTCTGCATAGTACACCTCATTAGGCTAAGGGCCTATCCGAATAACCACAATCTCCCGGTACTGTCATTCTAAGCGTAGCGAAACCTGACATGTTGCCAACCATTATTCGGATAGACACTAAATCAACTTCACATCCCGTGCGAACTGTTCCATCATTTTGGCCATTTCCTCGTAACTACGAGCGAAGTTAAAGAACGCGAGATAGAGATAGGTTGCGCCGAGTTCTTGGTAACGCGGAATATCTTCCAGCATTGCTTCTGGGCGCTTGCCGCGTGGAGACACACAGAGCGTGACTTCTGAGAGATCCCGTCCGGCTTTGGCTGCCTTCTCTTTGAGTTTATCGAGACGTTCGGCAAACTCTTGCGGACTAAACACAACCGCAGCCCAACCATCACCGTACTCGACAATGCGTCGTAATGCAGGTCCTGTATGACCGCCAAGCCAAATTGGCGGATGTGGTTTTTGTACCGGACGTGGTTCACAGGCAACTTCGGGGAATTTGTGAAACTTGCCATCGAAGTGTGGATGGTCACTAGTCCACAGTTCTTTCATGACTGCGACTGCTTCGTCACTCAACGGACCACGGTCTGCAAACGAGGCATTGACGGCATTGAACTCTTCTTCCATCCATCCGACGCCCACACCGAGAATAACGCGACCACCGGACAGGACATCCAACGTCGCGACCGTCTTGGCTGTTACAACCGCATTGCGATGAGGGAGAACAAGAACTGCCGTGCCGAGACGAACCTTAGTTGTGCAAGCAGCAACGAAACTAAGCACAGTCAACGGCTCAAGCAGTGGTTCTTTGGGGTCCATAGGAAAGGCGCCGGTTGCGGTGTAAGGATACCGTGAGCTGATCTGTTTCGGAATAACGATATGGTCAGCCGCCCATACCGAGTCAAAGCCGAGTGCCTCGGCAGTTTGCGCGGTCATGCGGATATTTGTCATCACATCTCCGCGTGCGAGTGGGCCGATGTGTGGAAGAAAGGCACCGTATTTCATTATTGTCCCTCCTTACTACAAGAATGCCTCAACTACCACATCTCCAACCAGACGCCAACGTACGGTGGCAATCTCCCGGTGGACATGCTAACAGACCCTGTGCCCGCCGCTGGTGCGCCGAGCATAATTGCAGCAATCGCCACGTATGGGGAAAGTCATGTCGAGCGTACGCTTCCTGTTAGTTCGTCACGGCGAAACGACGTGGAACCAAGAAAATCGTTGGCAAGGACAAGCGGATGTCCCTCTCAGCGATGCGGGTCGCGCGCAAGCCCGACTGCTTGCTCAGCGGTTGCTTGCTGATGGTCGGCAGGTGCATGCTATCTATGCCAGCGATTTAAGCCGTGCATTTGAGACGGCGGAGATTCTCAGTGAAACTTTACGGATACCGCCGAATCCCGACAGCGGGTGGCGTGAGATGAATATCGGGGTCTGGAGCGGGTTAACGACTGCTGAAGTGATTGAACGTCATGCGGTGGAATGGGAACGATTACGTGCGGGAGAAGATCTCCCGCGAGGCGGGGGTGAGACCTTTGCCCAGTTTCAAGAGCGTCTTTTGCAGTCGGCACGACGTTTGGCACAACGACATGCAGGAGAACAGATAGTGATTGTCTCCCACGGTGGAGCGGTACGCGCTTTTTTATTGCACTGCCGAAATTTACCTACCAGCAAATTCCGCGAGATTGATAAGATCGGCAACACAGGAGTAAGTGAAGTGACTTTTTCCCTTGAGGGTGAGACTGTCATTCACTCCGT
>JAYVFX010000427.1:0-2153 GCA_043772795.1 Deltaproteobacteria bacterium | reverse complement strand
GAGACGGCAGGCGTTAGGCCTCAGTAGCCCGTTTATCTGAAAATGACAACTGATGAACTAATCGCCAGATGGCTTTATAGCGCCAAAGTTGTAATGGCGGCTCATTACGAAGCTGCTCGATTTTATGGGCGTAGGCATTACTGGATTGGTGTCCCTGCACTCGTGCTTTCGACAGCAGTAGGAACAACGGTATTCGCCGCTCTTGGGAAGACCGTGAATACATCCATACGGCTTGCAACGGGTGGAGCAAGTGTGCTGGCAGCTATACTTACCGCTCTTCAAACATTCCTTGGATATAATCAACTAGCAGCTAAGCATAAGTCGGCGGGTGCAGATTACGCCGCTTTGATCAGGGAAATACATCAACAATTGGCGTTTCCATCCTCGAAACCGGACGAGCTTCGGAAGTTCGTTGACAACATTCGGGTTCGGTTCGACACACTAAGTAAGGAAAGTCCCTCTTTACCCGAAAAGCTTTGGAAACAGGCAATCTCTGAAGCCGACTCCACAAATGAGGACGAGAGCTAGAATTACACCACTGTGTTTCTAGCTGGTGCAGAACAAAGAGAGCGAGGCAAAAATGAATGGCGAAATTTCCAGTGCAGCATCCGTTCGGACCTGGCAGGTCAGCACCGCAGGATGCTGCACGTCGGCGCTCGCCCGATCCTGCCGCAGGGTACGCGGGACCGAAGCGGCCGGTCCGTATCGGACAGCCGTGCGGACGGGCAGAAGCACAAGCCGCCACGATGGGAAAGAGGCGCGCGGTTATGGCGGGGAGCGCCCAAGGCCGACGGCCTAACAACGGCCAGCAGCACGACCGCGGCCCGCTGGCGGTTTCAGATGAACGCGGACGGTTTCGGTTGGGCCGCGGCGGCTGAGGCGGAGCGTTAGCCTGCAATAAGGTAAGCACTTACAATTGAAGAGTCTCTCAACAGGAGAAAAACAGCACATGGCCGACTACGACATCTTCGAGTTAGGGCAGGTGGTGCTCCAATGCGGGCTCACCCTGCCTCAAGCCAAACTTGCATACAAAACCTATGGGGAACTCAATACTGCACGGGACAATGTAATCGTGATGCCGACGTTCTATGGCGCTCAACACGCCGAGAACGAAACGATGATCGCCGCTTGGCGGACCCTTGACCCGAAGCAGTACTTCATCATCGTGCCCAACATGTTTGGGAACGGGCTGTCCTCCTCGCCCAGCAACACGCCTCCCCCGTTTGACCGAGCGATCTTTCCTAACATCACCGTGTACGACAACGTCGTGTGTCAACATCGTCTCGTGACTGAACATTTGAGCATCAAGCGAGTTAGACTGGTCGTTGGGTTTTCGATGGGAGCCCAGCAAGCCTTTCAGTGGGCAGCTTTGTATCCTGACATAGTACAGGCGATTGCCCCGATCTGTGGTGCGGCGCGCACTTCACCTCATAACTATCTCTTTCTCGAAGGCGTAAAGGCAGCGCTGGTTGCTGATGCTGCCTTCGCCGAAGGCTGGTATCAAACACCACCGGTCAAGGGACTGCGGGCCTTCAGTCGGGTATATATGGGTTGGGGCTTCTCGCAAGACTTCTTTCGTGAACAAGAATACCGCAAAATGGGCTTCTCCTCGCTTGAGGACAGCGTACGATTTCTGGAAGGGTACTTCCGGCGGCGAGATGCCAACGACCTGCTTGCGATGCTGTGGACGTGGCAGCACGCCGACATCAGCGCGAACGCAGTTTACCAAGGGGATTTCGCGGCGGCGCTGAGAGCCATCAAGGCGCGGGCGGTCGTGATGCCAGGCGATACGGATCTCTATTTTCGGGTACGTGACAACGAGTTAGAAGTCGAACACATGCCCAATGCGGAGTTACGACCTATTCCGTCAATTTGGGGACACGTTGCAGGTATGGGGATCAATCTGCCGGATAATGAATTCATTGACGCGGCACTAAAGGAACTACTGGTGAAGTAGGCAGTAAAGCACTGCAACAAACCAAAGCACAGGCTAACCAGCCGCGCCACCGCATCGCGGCCACGTTGCGGATGTGAAAAAGCCGAAGGGTCTCGTCTGGGCCGCTCGCGGTGCGCGGGGGCGTTAGGCCTATAGAGATTATTGGGGAGGGACCATTATGAGAATCGCCAGACTGACCCTACTCTTCCCTCTGCTC
>JAYVFX010000426.1:0-2926 GCA_043772795.1 Deltaproteobacteria bacterium | reverse complement strand
GCCGCACGGATCTCTTCTTCAACGATCGCGTCGGCAGCGCGCAAGATTTCTAGATGTCCGGGTTCAACCGACCCGAGAATACGAATCGCCAGCCCTGGGCCAGGGAACGGATGACGACCGACACTCGCCTCCGGTAAGCCAAGCAAACGTCCGAGCACACGGACTTCGTCTTTGAAGAGTTCGCGTAATGGTTCAATCAATTCCAAGCGCATACGCTCTGGGAGCCCGCCAACATTGTGATGCGTCTTGATTGTCGCCGATGGTCCTTTGAAGGAAACCGATTCAATCACGTCTGGATATAAAGTTCCTTGCGCAAGGAAACGAACATTGCGCAGACTGTTAGCAACTTCTTCAAACACTTCGATAAATATGTGGCCGATAATGCGGCGCTTTTGTTCTGGATCTTCCACCCCTGCGAGTTTACTGAGAAACTGTGGCGTTGCATTGACATGACGCAGGTTGAGACCAAGTTGTGAAAAGACCGACACCACCTGTTCTGCTTCGCCGTGCCGTAACAAGCCGTTATCGACAAACACACAGATCAGTTGGTCTCCAATCGCCTTGTGGATCAACAACGCGACAACCGCCGAATCCACGCCACCGCTCAAACCACAGACGACCTGCTGGTCACCCACGCGTTTACGAATCTTGTCAGTCTCGCGCTCGATGAATCCTGCCATCGTCCAGTGAGGCTCACAACGACAGATGCGAAAGAGAAAATTCTTGAGAATGTCATGGCCACGTTCGCTGTGCACCACTTCTGGATGAAACTGCAAGCCAAAGAAGCGACCGGTGTTGTCTCGCGCCGCCGCAATCGGCGAGTTCGCCGAATGGCCAATGATTTTCCAGCCAGCGGGTAACGATTCCATCTTGTCGCCATGACTCATCCATACACGCGTTTCACTACTCGGAGTGAATCCAGCAAACAGATCGCTGTTATCGTCAACCACTAACTGCGCCGAACCAAACTCGCGCCGGTCGCTTCTGCTAACGATTCCACCAGCAAGTCGGTTGAGCACGTTCATGCCATAGCAGACCCCCAGAAAAGGGACTGACACATCCAACACTCGCGCATCAAGCATCGGCGCATCTTTCGCATATACGCTGGCCGGTCCGCCAGAGAGAATGATGCCTTCCGGTTGTAACTGTTTGATGCGTTCCAACGGGAGGTTGTACGGATGAATTTCGCAATACACGTTAGCTTCCCGCACCCGCCGCGCGATGAGCTGGGTATATTGGCTGCCGAAGTCGAGAATTAAGATCATATAGTAGTCAGTAGCCAGTAGTCAGTAGTCAGTAGCCAGCATGGCACGGGAGTACGCCTCCAGCATCTTGCTTACCTCTTCCAAAGAGGCCAAGAGTACCGTGCTGTTTCCGTAACCTAGGTCTTGAGCCAAGATCATATAGTAACGGCATTCTTCCAACGACCCCTGAGCAATGTTGTAGAATCGGGCTTTGTCCGCCCTGCCCTTTTTCTTAAACCCTTCGGCAAAATTTGCGGGAATCGACACGGATGCACGTCGGAGTTGCGAGGTTAATCCGAACAACTCGTGCTTCGGGAAATGTTCGGTGAAGCGATAGACGGCTAGAACCCAAGCGTGGGCTTTTTGCCATACTTCAACATCCTCAAACGTTTTCGCCGCCATCGTGCTTCCCCTACTGACTACTGAATGCTGACTACTGACTACTCTAATCTGTAGTTCGGTGCTTCTTTGGTAATAATGACGTCGTGGACGTGGTTCTCACGCAGACCAGCAGAGGTGACGCGCATAAACTGCGCTTTAGTGCGGAGATCCGCTAACGTCGGGCAGCCGGTGTAGCCCATACCGGCTTTGATACCACCAACCATTTGGTCAATGATTACCGAGAGGCTGCCTTTATACGGTACTCGCCCCTCAATGCCTTCTGGAACGAGCTTCCCAGCATTCTCTTCGTCGTCCTGGAAATAGCGATTGCGGCTGCCTTCGCGTTCACGCATCGCTTCCATTGAACCCATGCCACGGTAGACTTTATACGTCCGTCCTTGGTAGAGGATGGTTTCCCCAGGACTTTCGGCAGTCCCAGCAAACATGCTTCCCATCATCACTGAATGTGCGCCAGCCGCTAACGCTTTCACGATATCACCGGAGAAACGAACGCCGCCATCGGCAATCACCGGCACGCCAGCAGCCGCAGCGACGCGGACACTGTCCGCTATCGCAGTGAGTTGCGGTACGCCAACTCCCGATACGACTCGGGTCGTACAGATGGACGCAGGCCCCATGCCGACCTTGATCCCGTCTGCGCCAGCTTCAATCAAAGCAGCCGTTCCTTCAGACGTGGCAACATTGCCAGCCACGATATCGAGTCCGCGGAAGGTATTCTTCACAATCTGAATCGTCTCAATGACACTGGCCGAGTGGCCATGCGCGGTATCAATGACGACGACATCGACTCCAGCCTTCACCAACGCCTCAACCCGGGCTTCGCGATCATCTCCTGTACCGATGGCTGCACCAACACGTAAACGACCCTGGCTATCCTTACAGGCATACGGGAACTGAATGGTCTTCTGGATATCTTTGACCGTGATCAATCCCTTGAGGTGCATACGTTCATCGACTACCAGCAGTTTCTCGATGCGATTCTGATGCAGCATTTCCTTGGCGTCATCCAGGCTGATTCCTAGTCGAGCGGTCACCAATCGTTCCTTCGTCATCACCTCCGCCACCCGGCGGTCAGGGCGTTTCTCGAAACGAAGGTCACGATTAGTGAGAATCCCAACCAGCGTGCCGTCTTTCGTCACCGGCAATCCCGATATGTGATACCGCTCCATGATCGCCCGAGCTTCGACAATGGAAAGGTCGGGAGGGATCGTGATCGGGTCGGTGATCATCCCGCTTTCGAACTTCTTGACCTTCTCCACTTCGGCGGCTTGGTCGGTAAT
>JAYVFX010000425.1:0-4163 GCA_043772795.1 Deltaproteobacteria bacterium | reverse complement strand
AACTATTCTCGACAACCTGGGAGGCGCCTATAGTGCACTTGGTCAATATGAAAAAGCACTGATCTATCGCGAACAGGCCCTGGAGATTCAGCGTACGAGCAAGAATCGTTCTGGAGAAGCCACTGCACTGAACAACATTGGAACCGTGTATGGCCAGTTTGGTCAGTATGAAAAAGCGGTCACATACTTTGAACAAGCCTTGGCGATTCAGCGCGAAATCAAAGATCGTCGAGAAGAGGCGACAAGCCTGGCTAATTTGGGCTCGTGTTATGACCACTTCGGTGAATATGAGAAGGCGGTAGGGTACTTTGAGCAAGCGTTGACAATCAAGCGGGAAATTAAGGATCGGGACGGTGAAGGTTCCGGTCTCAATCATTTGGGACTCTTCTTTCTTTCTCTTGGGCAGCCTAACAAAGCGATTACGTATCTTGAGCAGGCCCTCGCTATTACACGCGAGATCAAGGATCGCAACGGCGAGGGTGCGGCGCTCAACAATCTCGCTCTGGCTTATGGGCATCTGAAGCAAAATGAGAAGACTGTTTCGTTGTACGAGCAAGCGCTCACCATCGCGCAGGAGATCAAAGACCGGCATGGTGAACAAGCGTATTTGGATAACCTTGGATCTGCATACAGTAGCTCGCAACAATACGACAAGGCGTTGACCTTTCACGAGCAGGCGTTAGCGATTGCGCGTGAGCTCAAATCCCGCTCGTCAGAAGCGACGGCGCTGAGCAACTTGGGGTCCACATACGTCAATTTGCAGCAATACGAGAAAGCTGTGAATTACTATGAGCAGGCGTTAGCGCTTATGCGCGAAACCAAGGATCATGATGGCGAAGCCAACGTGCTCCGCAATCTCATGGACGTTTGGAAGCGTCAAGGCAAAGCGCCGGTAGCGATCTTCTACGGCAAGCTCGCTATCAACCGGTACCAAGAGACTCGTGGTCGAATAACTGGCTTAGAGAAGGAGCTGCAGCAAGCCTTTGCGCGGTCAAAAGAAGAAGTCTATCGCATGTTGGCTGATCTGCTGATCAGCGAAGGCCGATTGCCCGAAGCCCAGCAAGTATTAAATCTACTGAAAGAAGAAGAATACTTCGAGTTCACACGCCGTGAGGTGCGAGGTGCGTCATCATCGACTGGAGGAGTAACACTCACGCCTGTCGAGGGCTTGCTTGCCGAGCAAGATCGTCAGCTCAATGAACGTATTCACGCCATTGAAGAAGAACGAGATCAACTAGACGAAAAAATACGACGCACGAAGGCGGAAAACCAACGGTTACGTGCCATTGTGCCAGAGTTGAAGCAGCTTAAAGAACAACAAAAACAACTCACTCAAAAGATCAAAGCCTTAGAGCAACAGCCCGCATCAACCTATTCGCAAGAATTTGCCATCAAGGAAGCGCGGGGATTGATGTCTGACCTGAAGGAGCTTGGCGCAGGTGTGGTCGCCCTGCACACCGTCGTTGCTGCTGACAAGTATCAGGTCATTCTGACGACACCACAAGAACAAGTCGCACGGGAATACGTGATTCCTGCGGCGGAACTCAATCAGAAAGTACAAGCCTTTCGTGAAGCCGTGCAGCACCCTACACGAGATCCTCGCCCCGTGGCGCAAGAGCTGTATCACATTCTGGTGGAGCCGATCGCTGCCGACTTACACGCTGCGCAAGCTCAGACGTTAATGTGGTCTCTCGACGGCGTGTTGCGCTACGTTCCGCTAGCGGCCTTATATGACGGCACACAATACCTCATTGAACAGTACCGTTTAGTGGAGTTTACGCCCGCAAGTTTAGCGCGTCTGAAGGATCACCCACAGCCACAATGGCGTGCATTGGGGGCGGGCGTGTCTCAAGCACTGAACGGAAACGCGGCCCTTCCAGCAGTAGAACAAGAGTTACGCGGATTCATTACGGATGAGGACCAAGAACGCCGTGACGGGACGTTGCCTGGACGCGTGTTGCTGGACACCGCATTTACGCTAAACACTTGGACAACTGCATTGCTACGACGTTATCCATTGGTCCACGTGGCCAGTCATTTCGACTTTCAGCCGGGCGATGAGGCGCGATCATTCTTGCTCTTGGGTGATGGAAGTCGTCTGAGCCTGGCGCGATTAGACCAATATAAGAATGTCTTTGACGGCGTCGATCTGTTGACCTTATCAGCCTGTAACACCGCGATGGGAGGCGCAAGCGCAGACGGAAAAGAAGTGGATGGCTTTGGCATGCTCGCGCAGCGGCAAGGCGCTAAAGCGGTGCTGGCGACGCTCTGGCCAGTCGCGGATCAAAGTACGCAAGAACTGATGGTGAATTTCTACCGCCTCCGTGAGGCGAGTGGAGGGCTGGCAAAAGTCGAAGCCTTACGACAAGCGCAACTTGCGTTGCTCCGAGGCGAGGAAAAAACTACGAGTGATAACGTGGATCGTGGAGTCATCAAGGTCACCGTCGCTGGGAGTGATGTACTGAAGACATCACAGTTTGCATCAGATACGAGCACTCCATACGCGCACCCCTACTACTGGGCGCCGTTTATTTTGATTGGTAACTATCAGTGATAGGAGCAGGAGAATGCTACGAAGACGGTTGTACTACGCATTGCTGAGTGTCCTCGCTGGTTGTGTGACTCTTGCCCCGCTAGACGCACCAGCCGCAACGCGGCGAGCATTGTTAATTGGCATCGACATCTATGTTCCCACTGTCACGCCCACAACCTCCACAACGACCATGCAGCCTCCTGTTTCTGAGGAACCTAAGACCGCGACCTCGATTTCCTCGACTGCGAAGGCCGTTAAACGCGGCGACTGGAATAATCTTGATGGTGCCGTGAACGATGTTGAAGCAATGCGCGAGATTCTCATTGCTCGCTATGGGTTCAAAGCTGAGAATATCCTTCTCATCAAGAATGCTGAAGCAACGCATGATCGCATTCTCTCCGCCATTCGTTCACATTTACTGGAGCCTTCTACTGCGGGTGACACCATGTTTTTCATGTACGCCGGGCATGGTTCGCAGGTCACCAACTCACGATCTCCAGAGCTGGATAAGAAAGACGAGACGATTGTTCCCGTCGATGCGAATCAGGGGTTTTATGACATTCGTGACAAAGAGTTACGCAGCCTCTTTAACGATATTCTCGACAAAGAGGCGCGGCTGACAGTAGTGTTTGACAGTTGTCACAGTGGGTCGGTGGTGCGCGGAGTGATTCCTCCAGAAAAAGCGCGGAACGCGCCACCTGATCCCCGTGACATTGCCGATATCGTAGCGCACGATCCAGAAGACCCACGGCCCGCACCCGAGAACCGTAGCGCGCTCATTTTCTCGGCGGCCCAGGACGACCAACAGGCGTTGGAAGCAACTGATCCAGAGCAAGGGAGCAAACACGGCGCCTTCAGCCTGGCGCTGATGAAGGTCTTAAGAACCGTGAATGTGCTGGAACCCGCAGACCGCGTGTTTCTCCGCACGAAGGCGCTCTTACAAAACTCAGGGCGTCGTCAAGAGCCAGTGTTGGCAGGGGCGGTGGAGCGACGTAGACAACCCCTTTTTGCGGCAGGTGACGGGACACCAACTGGACGTCCCACGGTTGCCGTGCTGCGGGTCCAGGATGATGGGGGAGTGGAACTACAGGGTGGCTTAGCCGTTGGCCTACGGAAGGATTGTGAGCTTACGAAACTAACGACGAGTGCTGGCACGCCAGGGGTGCGTTTGCGCGTTGACGATGTACAGGGCTGGAGTCGTGCCACCGCGCGCGTAATCACAGGAAAAGTGACGGAGGTCCAGGCTGGAGATCTCTTTGTCGTCGAGAACTGGGTGAGTCCGGGAGAGGTGCTACGTGTGTGGATGCCACCAGCGACGCTGGAGGCCAAGGCTGTGGCAGAGGCCGCCCAGAGTCTTGTGTCCATACGAGATTCAAAGGAGCTGCAGTGGGTCACTGACCCTACGGTCACGACACCAACGCATCTCGTGACCTGGGATGGAGCGCACTGGACGCTCACGCTACCTAATGGAAGTACGCATCCATTGGCCAAGACGCTTTCAGCCCGAGCAATCATGCAACAGATTGGTGAAGGTGGAACTCACCCGTCCTCTCTGTTCGTGATGTTTCCGCCATTACGAGAGTTTGCTGCGAGCTTACGAGCAGAGAGTGAGAAAACGAAGGCCGCGGTT
>JAYVFX010000424.1:0-4798 GCA_043772795.1 Deltaproteobacteria bacterium | reverse complement strand
CACTGGTACACTTCACCGTCATGGACTCTACCCTGACAGGCTAACACCACGGTTCACGGTGATATGAAACAGAACGGTTATTGGCTTACGAGGCCTAAGGTCGTTTTGGTCGTGTCCCTCTTCATTCATTCCGGTAGAGAGACTGAGTTCTCCCAATTCGAGACTGAGGCCGCTCGTATTATGAAAAGATATGGCGGACAAATCGAACGAGTAATTCGTCCGACTGCCTCCATGCCTTCAGGTACCGTTCCTCACGAGATTCACCTTGTTTCCTTTCCAAGCACGGAACGATTCGAGGCATATCGAGGCGATGCTGACCTCGCCCAACTTGCCTCCCTGAGGCAGGCTGCTATCGCACGTACGGAAATCGTCTTCGGAGAAGAGGGGGACCCGTACCACTAAATCGAACCACAGAACATTCGTACACTTGACGTCACCGGCCATGGAGCGTGTCATTCTGAGTGCAGCGAAGAATCTCTCTGAGAGACCCTTCGTTTCATTCAGGGTGACAACTCCAGTGTGCCAATCTTTTGTGGTCTGATTTAGTGCGGGGAGACTCCTCTCGCTCACACATCCGAGAGAAGGAGCTGAGCTGTGAAAGAGCAAGATTCGCGCATTTGCTTCGTCGGTGACTCTTATGTCAACGGCACCAGTGATCCGGAGTATCTTGGCTGGACGGGGAGAGTGTCGATTGCGGTATGGCGCAAAGGGTACAATCTGACCTCCTACAACCTCGGCGTACGGCGAGAAACTAGTAGTGATATTGCCAAATGCTGGCAGCAGGAAGTGTGTGTACGATTTCCGCATAGTTGTACGCCGTTTGTCGTATTCTCCTTTGGCGCGAATGATACGACTGTTGAAGATGGTCACACCCGTGTTTCTGAAGCGCAGAGTGTAGATAACGCACGTATGATATTGCGCGCGGCAAAGCAGCGTTACTCTACGATTATGATCGGACCACCGCCCATGGCAGATACAGAGCAAAACCTTAGAACTCAGCGACTCTCCAGCTTGTTTGCGGAAGTCGCAGAAAACGAAGGCGTGCCGTTCTTGTCTGTCTTTGACCAGTTAGCGGCAGATAACGTTTGGATGAATGAAGTAACGGCGGGTGATGGTGCCCATCCCAGCGCGGCAGGCTATGCTAAACTAGCCGCACTGGTTGAGGCCTGGTCAAAGCTGGTGGTTTCGTTAGTTCATAGCGCTGAACCTGGCTTCGTAGCCGAGAAACGCAGCCGTACGTAATCAACTGCCCATTTGCCGTCGGTGTCGCACAACATGGGACGACACCGGTTCTCTACGTCCGCAAGAAACCCTGCACGCTCGGTAACGGGTAGTGGCGCAACAAAGCTTTGCGCAAAGGTTTCCAACCAGCCAACAAGGCTTCCCGGCAACGGCGTTGGTCGTGGGATCAAGGCAATCGTGTTGACCACGAATCCTTGTGCTTTGAGTTTGCCGCGATATTCTTCCACGGATGGGAAGTACCACGGACTCAACGTACGGAAGTCGAGTCCACGCTGTTGTAACGCTGCGTCGAGAGCGCGAAGTACGGTTGCCGTGTTGCCATCGCCCCCAAACTCAGCAACGAAGCGCCCGCCAGGTTTCAGCGCCTGCCAGACTCCCGTAATGGCTTCCTCAGGCTGCTTCATCCAATGGAGAGCCGCATTGGAAAACACGGCGTCGAATTCGCTTGCAAAGTGAAGTGCCTGTCCATCCATCACGTGAGCATCTAAACCCAAGGCTTTCGCTGCCTCTATCATTGCCGGGCTGGCATCAACGCCCACGACTTCACAACCCAACTCAACAAGCTTCTGGGTGAGAGGTCCGTCGCCACATCCCACATCGAGAATGCGTTCCCCAGCGCGCGGCGCTAGCAGGGTGACGACGGGCATCCCAAGATCAGAAACGAAACGGGCATTTTGTGCGTACTGTTCTGGACTCCATTTTTGTTGCTCTGTTACTGTCATAATTTCTCCTTCGTTAGTGCCTACGGGGTCAGGAGGGGGCAACGGCGAAAAGGGTAATACAGAACGGGGCGAAAAGGGTAAATGGGTAAAAGGGTAAATGGAGAAGAACATCAAAAACGCTCGGATAATGTTCCACGGTTTTCCGTTTCGCCTTTTCCCCGTTTCGCCTTTTCCCCGTTTTTGGTTTTCCCTTTTGCCCGTTCATAATCTGCTGACATCACTGCGTCGGTTGTCCTGCTTGTATGGAGCCGGAGCGACGGTGGTGCGGATCTCTTTCTGTGGTTCGCCTGGATTGCCCCATACGACAGTGACCTTGGTGCCGGGTTCACTGTATTCGACGTCGATTGTACACAGCGAGAGCATTTGCCGGAAGTGGTAACTGTACCCACGTGAGGTTGCGACACCAACGAGCTTGTCGTTTTTGAGGACTTTGTCGGCGTACATGAAGCCGCGCTGATCACGCGGCATCTCCATGTAGTGATACGGCTTGTCCTGGCGGAAGAGCGAGGCGTAGACCTCGACCACATCGTCTGCGTTCCACACCAGCGTCCGCATCGCGCGTCGCGGATGAGCAACCTCCTCCTCCAGTGCCTTGCGCCCGATGAAGTCGTGGTCGAATTTGATCCTATTTGCCCAGCCAAGCTCGACGGGGCTGCGGTACCAGGCGCTGACATCATCAGCCTCAAAGCTTCCGGCGATGTTGAAAGTGATGGCATACGCAGGCATGGCTGCCTTAAACTCGGCAAAGTATTCTTTCATCTCTTCGCCGAAGATCGCTGGTAAATAGTCAGTCACGATCGTCGGGAAGCACGCTTCAAGGTGGTTAATAAAAACGGCGCGCCCACCGAGCTGACGAATACCGAACTCCTTACCCGCGGTTAGAATGGCGTCGTAGATCTCCTGAGCGTACGCACGCGGACCCTGGATCTCGTATCCAACCTCACCAGCCATGCCCTGGCGCAAGGCCCGGACCTTGCGGCCGTTGATGTGAATCTTCGCGGAGTGCATAAAGGCGATGTCACGAATACCCTGGCCGCACGCCTTCTCGATGACGTGCAGCGAACTCGGGCCGGAGACCTGGTAGTTGAACCAGTCGTCTTGCTTGGAGGTTGCATCATACCGGCCATGACGTAACTTGTAGTCAACCCAGAAACCGCCACGACCAAACAACATGTATTCATCTTCGCCGAGGCGATTGAGGATGCCTTCGTGGATCACTTTGCCGGCCTCAGTGCAGTGGATGACGTGCTTGGCCTGACCAATGGCGAACTTCGCGAAGCTGTTGACGGAGATGTCCGAGAACAGTTTCAGCACGTCAGGCCCCTGGAAGCGGCGTTCCCACAAGAAGGACCAGTCGCCGATGTAGCACGTCTCCTTCCAGGACATGCTTTCGTCAATCCAGTCCGTGTACTCGGGCTGCCCCCAACGACTTGTGAAGTATCCTTCTGGTATAGTCCGCATTTGACTGATTGTGACAGTCATGGCACGTTCCTCCTTAGGCAAAGCGTCATAGCACACTCACAGAAAGAACGGAGTACACCATGATCGAACTTTACACTTCAGCAACGCCGAATGGCTGGAAAGTATCCATTGCATTAGAAGAACTCGGCCTTCCGTATACAGTACGTCCCATTGCCCTGAGTAAGAATGAACAGAAGGAGTCGTGGTATCTTCAACTCAATCCCAACGGACGCATTCCCACGATCCTTGATCACGATAATGATGACTTTGTCGTGATCGAGTCAGGTGCGATTTTGCTGTATCTAGCGGAACGCACTGGCAAGTTGATGCCGCAGGGCGAGAAAGGCCGTTCACGAGTTGTGCAGTGGCTCATGTTTCAGATGGGCGGGATTGGTCCGATGATGGGGCAAGCGAACGTCTTCTATCGCTATGCGCCAGAGAAGATTCCCTATGCGATTGAACGGTATCAACGGGAATGCCGACGCCTCTTTGAAGTACTCGATGGTCAGTTACAGAATCAGGACTATCTTGCTAACAATCAGTATTCTATCGCTGACATCGCGCACTGGAGTTGGGTGCATACATATAAATGGTCGGGTGTCAGCATTGACGGTTTGAGTAATTTACAACGCTGGATTGAGGCGATTCGGGTACGTCCGGCAGTCGAACGCGGTCGTGTCGTACCCGAACGTTTGGATCTCGGGACCAACGCGGAACAGTTCATCAAGGGCGCGCAAAAGATGTTGGCGTGAGGTGATATCTTGGCTTTCCATCACTCAATACGTTTGAATTTTGGCAACGTCACGTCGCCGTTGATGTTGTCGAACCATTTTTGAGGATATCGGGGCGATTGGAAATATCGTGCGGCGGGAACGGATGTCCTGACGTTACGCCCATTACGTATACGGGGGGCTTGCGCAGATCTTTGGCACGTTCGGCAGTGGTCATGAGTAACGCCGCAGCTCCGTCAGTTTCCAGACGACAGTCCAAGAGCCGGTACGGATAACTCACCTAGCGTGATGCCAGGTAATCATCTTCGCTCAGTAGCACTCTCTATTTGAGGGGTAAATACTCCACCCGATTCGCGAAATCTTCCGGCTCGTTGACCTTTGCGAGCAATTCTAGGTCTTCGATGCACTGACCAACTGAGACCTTCAACTGATGAGCATAAATGACACCAGCGAAGAACTCTCCACTTCGTTGACGGCGTGATGCTTCACTTAGGAGGTCTTCATCCTGGCTAAAGGAGGATACGTCCTGATGCAGTTGCTCGATCGAGGAGGAGGGGATCAGTAAGCCGCCTCGCTCCATCCTCTTGTGCCGTCAACACATCAACTCCTCGTCGACGAAGCCCTCTAGTGATCGCATCATGC
>JAYVFX010000423.1:0-5250 GCA_043772795.1 Deltaproteobacteria bacterium | reverse complement strand
GAGACACACATCGGCACGTTCAACCCCCAGACTGGCGAATGGCGCCTGGACCTCAACGGGAATGGCACGTTTGACGGGTGTACGATCGATCGCTGTGCCGGTCCTTTCGGACGAGCAGGCGACCTCCCTATCGTCGGCCGGTGGTAACCCTGAGGCGGCAGCATGCGAAGAGGTCGGGCGCGTGCTGCCGCCTCGTACGGCAATCGCCGTGGTACACGATCAGGAACGTAACAATCCCTGACTTTTGCCCCATCGGAGACTGACATAAATCACGAGGACAAGAACCAGCATGCCAAACAATGCGTGAATCTCCCCTTTGCGAGCCACGTAGCCAAATCGCCCCCAGCGTTCCCAAATCAACAAGACAAAGATCATCAAGCCCCAGGAGCACATATTCCCATACTCTCGTCGTAGGGCTCGTCTCCAGTCAAACGCAACCGCGGCAAGTGACTGACGCAAACCGCGCCACTGTGGCATGAAGCGATTCACAGTACGGCAATAGTCCGCATACGAACTGCCAAATCGCTGCAGCAAAAACTCTTCTTCAGCCAGAATAATTGCAACGTACACTGCGATAAATATAGGAAGTACGAAGACGTACCACCACACATTATTGGCGATAACGACAAACCCACAAACAATGAGCAGATTTCCCAAGTACAAGGGATTGCGAGAGTGGGCAAATACTCCCTGGCGAATCACCTGAGCGGCACCAATACGTCCCGCCTGCCCTCGGCGGCGGATGTTCTCCGCACCACCCGCAGCAAGTAAACGGTAGGCTTGTCCTAGCACTGCGATCAGAATTCCAACAACATCCATCCTCTGATCCCACCACTCACTACCAAACGGATACATCGGCGTAGTAGTCAGCAGGAATAGGACGAAGGTCAAAGGGAAAAGATAGTCACGAAAAAGGAAGATAAAATGACCGCATCGTACAACGACAGAGGCCCGAGCGCGAACTTCCCCATCCTGTTGCGGAGGGTTCCCTCCTGAAGTGTTGTCGTCCAAAAATCGCTGTCCCTTCTCAGTCGTATCGGGTGTCATGAGGCGTTCAGGGAACAGAACTTCAGGCACGCCGATTCACCACGGCTGGACACGTTAGCAAATCTTTTTCGAGAAGCAAGAACCGCCTCGTCCTTACAGCCTAACGGTCGACCATTTTTCTTTAGCGCGTGGTCCGCTGCCACAAGCCCGTCTGTAGGTGAAATAATCCTTGCCACAGGCCAACAAGTGCCGCACTATTCACGAGACAGAAATAGTACGGAATCCCACTTCCGGCAAACCGACGGAGCGTCGGTAAGCCAAGCGCAGAGAGGCACGCCGCACTATAGAACAGGATCTGGCCATAATACAGGAACGCATACCAGCGCGTACTGGCAAGAGACAAGCACGCGAGAAACATGGAGAGCAAAAAACATGGCGCAATCCATCTCAACAATTTATGAGAAACATAGCAAAACAACAAGAACGGCTGACGGAGACGCGGCACTCCTTCGCCTCGTCGAAGCGCTTGGATTCCCCCCGACACAATGCGGACCTTGCGGGAAAATTCCTCACGACTCGTCAACGTGCCGTGTTCTACCGCAACTGCCTCAGGATCATACAACACGCGCCATCCGGCCCGAGCCACTGACATTGAGATCACAAAATCATCAAGAATCACACCGACCGACGGCGATCGAAAGAGACTCCGACGGACTGCATACATTCCCCCATCCGCACCAATAATCGATCCCCGCTCGCTCTCCATATCTTGCAGCCACCGTTCGTACCGATAATATAGACTTTCCGACTGCGCATACAAAGGCGCCGAATCGACGAGTTGCACATCACCACTCACTGCACCAACAGTGGGATCGGCAAAGTGGCGTACCAATTTTTTGAGCGCGTCCGGCCGATACATGGTATTCGCATCCGAAAGCACGACAATCTCTCCGCGGGTTCCCGGTACTATCAATCCCAACGCACGGGCCTTGCCACCACGAGGCTCGATCTCATGCAGGACAACGCCTCGGTCTTTATATGCCTTCGCTATGACGTTGGTCGCATCGGTTGATCCATCAGAGGCAACCACGATTTCTAGTCGACCGCGAGGATACTGTAACGACAGAGAGTTTTGCAGCTTTTCGTCTAGGACTTTCTCTTCATTATAGGCAGCAATGATAAGAGACACAGACGGGAAGTAGTTTTCATCAACATACGTTGGCCGTGGCCACAACCGCAACAAAGCGAGTATCACGGGATACCCTAGGTACACATACAGTATCAGCGCAAACGAAAACCAGAAGATTACTCGCACGAGAGCTAATACCTTCTTCCGAATTTCCCTCTCAGTGAAACGAATATTATGAAGTCCAAGTAGAGGGGAAATTCCTCCCTACTATTACAATAATTCTAGGGGTCAAATCAATTGCGATAGCAGGACTTTCCCGTCACTTTCCTGGCTTTCGTTGACGCGCTTCACGATAGACCTCCGAGTAGTCGCGAGTAGTCTTCTCCCATGGCCGTTCTTGACGTACCCACCGAAGACCTTCCTGTTCCAGCGATGCACGAAGTGCAGAGTCATTCAGAAGACGTTGAATGGCTGCCGCTAATGCTGCTACATTACCCGCCGGAAAAAGAAGCCCCGTCTGCCCGTCACGAATGAGCTCGCGATGACCACCAACATTACTGGCCACCAGTGCTTTTTCCATGGCCATCGCTTCAAGCGGCTTCAGCGGCGTCACCAGCTCGGTCAGACGTAAGGAATGCCGCGGATAGGCCAACACATCAACCAGCGCATACACGCCAGGAATCTTTTCCGGCGCAACAGATCCTGGCAGAATCACGTGTTTATCGAGTTGCAACCGACTCACCTGCGCCTTGAGTTCCTCTTCAGCCTTTCCCTCTCCCACGAGCAGCAATACGACATTGGGATCCTGTCGCACCACACGAGCGATAGCTTCAATCAGGAGATCAAGTCCTTCGTAACGAAAGAATGAACCGAGAAAACCAACAATCTTCTTTCCCGTTAGCTCCCAGCGCGCAGCAAACTCGGCATCGGGCGCGCACTTGTGGAAGGAAGAGACGTCAACTCCGTTGGGAATGATTGTCAGCTTCTCGGACGGTACACCCCTTTGTATCATCTCGTCTCGTAAGCCTTGACACAAAACCGCGACATGCTGGGCTTGACGGCAGACCCAGGTTTCCAACCTTTTCACAATTTGATACTGCCACGATCGCTGCCCGTACGTTCCATGATCAATCGCGGCTTCCTCCCAGGGCGCTCGCACTTCATACACCACCGGAATTCCGGCTTGTCGTCCCACCCACAAGGCGGGGATCGCATTCAGGATTGGTGAATGGGCATGGAGCACCTGGATGTTCTCCTCCCGCACGATCGTACGCAGGCGGCTCGCAAGCACAGCCATTATCCGCACCTCTTTTTCCAAGGGCACCGAAGCATGCGCTGCGACTCCAACCGAGCGCTCATAACGAATTCCCCCGACCTCCTCACTCGGCGCCCAGGCGTGTCGCCAACTTTCGTAATGCTTAGGCGACGTGACGACACGCGGGTCCCAACCTCTCACTCGCTGTGCACGAAGGATCGCCTGACTACGAAACGCATAGCCACTCTGAACCGGCAGACTGTGATCGAGAACATGGAGAATTCTTAGCGGTGCCTCACTCATAGGTCTCCTTCCTCGTAGCAAATGCGGCGCATCGAACGATCATTGCAGACAGTGCTCCTACCAGAGGGAGAGGTGGTTGAGGCGGGCAAATGCGGGCCGTCTGATGGTCTCCACCTCGTTCTCGCTGGACGCTGTTGTCTGCGTTTCTTGGCATGAATGAAGGACCGTTTCCTTCAAGAGTAAGGAAGCGCCAATTAAGTAATAGTAGACCTCAAAGTACGCGGCGTCTAAAAACGTCCCGCTGGCACTGTAGCTGAGCAGCGCGACCTGCAGCATGTCCGCATACGGCCCCGCCCATCGCAAATGTTCGTTTTCTTTTGCCAGCTTGCGGATTCTTCGCAGCGTGCGAAATACCCCCACCAGTAACCAGACCCACAAGAGAATTCCGAGGACTCCGTGTTCCGCCCACACCGTCAACCACATTGAGTGACACGACCACACTTTTCCTGGAAACTGCGCAATAAACTCTGGGTAGAAAGTCTCGTAGGCCTCCAGCGAATAAAAATCGAACCCGGCCCCAGTGAACGGCCGGGTCATCCCCACCTGCAGACAGAAACTCATATTCCATCTACGACTATTCGCCGATCCATCCTCTTTCAGGTTATGAAAGGTATCAAAGCGGTCCGCGAGTTGTTGCGACACCATACGCGGGAGTATGATAGGGCTCGCGAGTACCAGCATCCCTGCAGTGATCCAGGCGAACAGTTTGTTTTGACTTCTCAGGATGAGAACTCCGGTGGCTATCCCAGCCGCAATCCAGGCTCCACGAGAAAACGTACACGCAATCGCCGGATAGGAAAGAAAGAACATCGCCCATAAGAACCATCGTTGCCAGACCGATGCCTGCAACTTTGCCAGGTAAAACAGCAGCGGCAGGTTCATGGCAAGGGCAAGACCGATTGAGTTATTAGCGGCGAGAAAACTATCTTCCGGTCCTTCAACTATGTAGTGCCCGCCAGTCGCCAGAACAAACACCCCACCTTTCAAACCGTACAGCCCGAGAGGCCACGCTATCGCTTGCAGAAAACTCCGCAGCCCACCCTCTCCTTTCATGAGTGAGAGCGCTACGAGAACCATGAGGAGCATCTTGCCCACCGCTTTGAGGCGCACGAACGCATCCTCCACGTGAAAAGCCGTAATAGAGGTAAAGATGAACAACACAAACAACGCCCACAGCAGAAAGACTTCACGAGAGCGGGGAACAGGACCTTTCTCATTGGTCATCAGGTATCCGACGAGGACACACAGGCTAATAACCATCGAGTGAGGAAAGAACCGCGCAAAACCCCACGTATAGCTATGGGGTGCCGCGAGACCATACGCAACAAACACGAGGATCCCGAAGCGAGGACGGCCAATCGCTATCACTGCGAGAACCGTAGTGACAGCCATGAGAATGAGGTCTCTCATCGGGTGGTAAGCGTGCCTTTCTTACAAAGTACGGATGCGCAATTGCATCTCATTCCGAGTTGGTCACTTCATCGAAGAGCCGTGCCAGCTCTCGCGTCCCCGCCTGGCGAGAAAATTGTGCCACCTGCGCCATCTCCGCTACTGGAGCGTTGTGAAGGCGGAGCTG
>JAYVFX010000422.1:0-11609 GCA_043772795.1 Deltaproteobacteria bacterium | reverse complement strand
TACGTCTTTCGCGACGAACGCACATCGTTCACTTACCACAATTACATCGTTCTGGTAGACGACGAATTTCAGCCTACGTCGAACTGGGAAATCTCTGATCATGCCTGGATTGACTTCGGCCAATGGCCATCGCCACTCCACTTCGGCATGGAGGCATGGCTACGAGATATTGACGGAGAGCTGACACTCCGTGAACTCGTCAATAAGCGCGGTCCACGGTCGTAAATACCTTTCGGCGATTTTCAACCATTGCACTTTCCCTCGCAGAATGGTGGAATACGGCCCGAGTAATGGAGGGACCCCCGATGAGAAGACAACGCATAACCGTAAAGGGCAAGCTCGCCCTATGGGCGACCGTAGTACTGCTCCCGCTTGCCCTGGTTGCGTGTGAGAAGACTGAAGATAAAGGCGTGAACCAACAAGGTGTGCACCAACGTGGTAACGCTGGTGCCGGTCCGGTGTCGTGGACGGATGATCTGACTCCCATCACCAAAGCTGACTGGAGTCGTAATCGCGCGGCGCATCTTTTAGAGCGCGCGGGCTTTGGTGGGACACCAGAGGAAGTCGATCGACTCGCAGCGATGACTCCTGAGGAGGCCGTGCGTTGGCTAGTGCAGTATCAGAACATTGACAATAAACACCTTCCTCCTTTTGAGGAATCGGGGATTTTCGATCCGTCAATTGAACCTTTTCCCAAGAGTCGTGAGGAGGTCGTCCGCCTTGCGCGCGAAAAAGGCGAGGCAATGGGCGTGAAGGTGAAATCTGGGGGTGATCGCCCACTCCAACCGATTGTGAATCGTTTCTTCTATTGGCTGCGCGCAGATGTGATGGAGATGCACCGGGCTGGTCAGTGGTGGGCTGATCGTATGCTCCGCACCAAGCGTCCACTCGAAGAAAAGCTTGCGCTTTTTTGGCACGGCCATTTCGCAACATCTGATGTCAAGGTGCGTGATTATCGCAAACTGTTACAACAGCTCGCTCTGTTCCATAAACATGGCAACGGCAATTTTCGTGATTTGCTGATTGGTGTTGCCAAAGACCCAGCGATGTTGGTTTATCTCGACGCTGGGGAAAACCTCAAAGGTAAGCCCAACGAAAACTTTGGTCGCGAGATTCTCGAACTTTTCACCATGGGTGTGGGCAATTATACTGAGCATGACATTCGTGAAGCCGCACGGGCGTTCACCGGTTGGACCAACGACAGTTTGAAGTTTGTCGTTAAACCTGAACTGCATGATGATGGCGAAAAAACGGTCCTTGGTCGCACTGGAAAATTCGATGGCGTTGAAGTCATCGATATTGTCCTCTCATACGAAGTGACCGCTCGATTTATTGCGAGTAAGCTGTATCGTTATTTTGTGCGCGACGATCTTTCTCCTGAACTGTCGGCTAAGCTCGGCAAAATTTTGTACGACAACAAGTATGCAGTTGCACCACTGTTGACGACGATCTTTTTGTCGCATGATTTTTATGGCCCCTCATCGTATGGCACCCAGATTAAAAGCCCGGTCCACTTGGCGATCTCGACCTATCGTAAGTTAGGATTGGCTGAAGTTCCTGGTATTCCAGACTTTAACGCCATCACAGAAAATCTCGGACAAGAACTGTTTCATCCGCCTAACGTCGCTGGTTGGGAAGGCGGGCGTAGTTGGGTCACACCTGCGCTTTTACTGGCGCGCGGAAACTTTGCCCGTGAAGTACTCTTTCCTGATGTGGTGAACTTCAAAGCGCCCGACCAAGATATGCCAGAGCAGAACCGTAAAGTCGCAGTCAAAATTGCGCAGGGAATCGAAATTACCGAAGCGACCAAAGAAGACGAGGTCGATACCTCCTATGGCGGTGGCATGTCGATGTTTAACCAGATGGCCGGTGCCGACGAGGCCTATAACACCCGCTACGGTAGTACCCATGGCTGGGAAGAAGCGTTTCGTCGTGTGAAACCAATTTCCCGCCAGGCTGCGCAATTGAACTTCACACAGATGGTGACCAAGGCCAACTTAAAAACTCCGGCTGCCATTGTCGATTATTTCACCGCTCGCTTGCTACGTACGCCGCTTGCAGCCGACGATCGTCAGGCGTTGATTGACTTTCTCACCAAGGAATTGGGTACCGACAAAATTCAAACAACAATGAGCTATGTAGAAGAGCCCGTGCGTTTGCTCGTGCATGCGATTATGAGCACGCCAGAGTATCAGCTCGGCTGAGATGAGGATCTATTATGTCGACGAAATCTTGTGATCATTGTTCAATCACTCGCCGTGATGCCTTACGGCTAGGACTCTACGGTCTTGGCATTACGGCAGGATTACCGGCCTTCTTTCAGACTGCTGCCTCAGCCTTGGCCGCTACTGCTGATGATGGTATTAACGTTCGTGAAGTCGAGCGGATTTTGGTTGTTGTCGAGCTTTCGGGTGGGAATGATGGAGTGAATACCATCGTGCCCTATGGTGATGATGCCTATTATGCGCATCGCCCAACCATTGGCATTCCTGCCCAAAAGGTACGCAAGATCGACGACCATTTCGGCTTTCATCCCTCAATGGCCGGTTTCGAGAAACTCTACAAAGACGGCAAGCTCGCTATTGTCCATGGTTGTGGATATGAAAAACCGACACTGTCGCACTTCCTGTCGATGGGATTCTGGCATACCGGGTTACCCAATGCAGGCGAGAAGCTGGGATGGATGGGACGGCTTGCTGATGGCATGGACCCCAAGGGACAGCGGAACTACATCGTCAATATCGCGACGACACAATCACTGGCAGTGCGTAGCCGCAATCACTCGCCATTGGTGTTCTACGATCCGGCCACTTTCACGCGTAATGGTGTCTACCAGCAAAAGGCAATCTTTGATCGCTTCGGTCGGGCTCGGACGACCGACAACCCGTCACTCGACTTTCTCACTAACATTGCTGAGAACGCGACCGAGAGCGCTTCATTCGTGCGCCAAGCCTGGGCGGATTACAAAACCCCGGTAGACTACGGTGCTAACGCTGCGGGTTTAGGCCTCGATATGCGCAAGGTTGCCGCGTTAATCAACGCCAAAATGCCGACACGTCTGTATTATGTAACCTACGCCGGGAACGCATTTGACACGCATGTGCATCAACCCGATCTCCACTCACGGCTGCTGACCTACACTGCCGATGCGTTGCGGGCATTTATTGATGACATGCAACGGATTGGTCGCGGATCGGACGTTGCGGTGATGGTATTTACTGAGTTTGGCCGTCGTGTACCAGAGAACACCAGTAAAGGTACTGACCACGGCACAGCAACACCGATGTTTGTTCTTGGTGGCCCGGTCAAAGGTGGGTTATATGGCAAGCCACTGAGTCTGACTGAACTCGATGATGGTAACTTGTTGTACACGACTGATTTCCGTCGCGTGTATACGACAGCGATGAAGCAGTGGTTAGGCTACAATGACACAGCAGGGCTGCTAAAAGGTGAGTTTGAGATGTTTCCGATGTTTGCGTAAACGTAGGGCGGGCTGTGCCCGCCACAACCGCGTCATTTACTCTTCGCGATGGTTGTTCCCCACGCATCAACAAACGTCAGTTCCTCAACCGGACGACGCGAAATTGGTCCGTGCCCGCGCAGCACTGGATAGCCAATCGGTATCGCAGCCGCTGTGCCCCACGGCTGCGGAATGGCAAGAAGTTCGCGAACCGCAGGTTCTCGTTCACACAGGAGCGTTGTCAGTACGCAGCCCAATCCTTCTGCACGACATGCGAGCAGAAGATTTTCCACTGCGGTGTAGACTGATCCGCCACCGACGACGGAAATACGATCGAGCTTCGCGTCGGTAATCGCCATATCTTTGGGGTTGAAGCAGAAGATCACAATCGCTGGAGCTTCACCAAAGTGAACTGCTAGATGCTCCCCGGCGCCTAGCGTCTTTTCCATTTTTGCCCGTGCGGTTTCAGTCAGATCGCCGAGTCGGGTACGATACATCTTGGCAAACGGTCCCCACACGTCAGCATATAACGCACCAAGCTTTTGCTTGCGTTCGCGGTCTTTGACCACGATCATGCGCCACGGCTGCCGGTTCCCGCCCGTCGGTGCCCATGTGGCTGCCTCTAACACGCGGTGCAAAACGTCATCAGGAATTGGATCTGTTCGTAGCCGTCGCACTGCTCGTAAGGTTCGCATTGCTTCATACACGCCGATTTCTGCCATTGGATATTCCTCCTAAATGTTGCGTTTTTAAGGTCTACAACAACGCTGGTACCGGCCCTTCACCGAGATACAGCCTACCCGTTTGTTCGTATACGCTACGGTTTACCATGATATGTTGCGTCACTACGTGTATATCGCGAAAGCAACGTTGCAACGGACTACTTGCGTGAATAGAAGAGCCGCCACCAGCTTCGTACATGAGGTCAACGGCTTTCACCGATTGAAACGTCGCGTTAACCGCGGCCAAACGTAAATCACGGCGGATTTCAATCGACAACTTTTCCCCAGTAACGGCCAAGTCCCAAGCTGCGTCGATGGCATCAAAGACAAAGGCGCGAGCAGAGCGTAAGGCAGCTTCGGCTTCAGCAACTTGCGTCTGGACCATAGCTCGCTGCGCTAAGGGCCGCTGTGTCCAGGTCGGGACTTTCTTGGTTGCCAGAGTCTCTAGTTCGTCAATTGCCCGTCGCGCAATGCCTAATGCCACAGCACAGACACCGATCGCCAGGAGACCAAAATAAGGAAAGCGATACAAAGGTGTCTTGATGACTGGCGCAGTGCTACCGAGGATAATCGAACGTCCTTCAGGCACGAAGGCATTTTTCACTTGAAAGTCGTGGCTCCCGGTGCCACGCAGGCCTGAAGGGTTCCAGGTGTCAAGAATCTCCACCTGATCGGCAGAGAAGATCATCAAGTGCACCTCAGGCTCACCACTCGCGGCCTTACGCGGTTTGTCACCTTCCATTATGAGCGCGCTGCCACAGATCCACTGGCAGTTGTGCGTTCCACTGCCCCATTGCCAACGGCCAGTCACTTGATGTCCACCTGTCACTGATACGGCTTTCCCTGTTGGTGGTGTAGAACCACCAGTGATGACATTTGGATTCGCGCCGTAAATTTCGCGCGCCCAGCGGTCTGGAAGTAAGGCAGCGAGAGTCGCTGTCGTGCCACCAATCATCACACACCAGCCGGCTGAGCCATCGGCCCGCGAGACTTCTTCAATCACCCGAACGATGTCGGCTGGGTGCAGCTCATCTCCGCTGAAGGCTTTTGGCAGTGCGATACGGAACATGCCAGCCTCAGCAAACTTTTGCGCCAGGTCTGCTGGGAGTCTCCGACCAGTCTCGATTTCCTCAGCCCACTCTATAACCTCGGGCGCAAGCGCTCGCGCCGCGAGAACAGCAGCAACTGGATTTCGCTCGCGAACAGCATGAGAGAGCCCTGGAGTGACTGAAAAGGAATCCACTGCTATATCTGTTCTCCTGGTCGTTCTTGATTACCCCACCCCTAGCATTGATCTCTCACCGAGGGAATGCTAGCGGAGGAGCGAACAATACTTCACGAAAGATCTTCATGGAGGCCAAGAATGCCAACGCTCGATCGCAACGGTGTCAACATTTACTATGAAGTCCATGGCTCTGGTCCTGCCGTACTTCTCACCCATGGTTTCAGTGCGACGGCCGAGATGTGGAATGCAAATATGCCCGTGCTGTCCGCGCGTTATAAGTGGATTCTGTGGGATATGCGTGGGCATGGACGAAGTGATAGTCCGAACGACACAGCTCTCTACTCAGAAGAGTTGATTGTTGGTGATATGACCGCGCTGTTAGATTCCTGTGGAGAAAAACAGGCAGTGATTGCTGGACACTCACTCGGTGGGTATATGTCGCTCGCATTCCATTTAGCTCATCCTGAGCGAACCAAGGCGCTGATTCTACTCGATACTGGACCAGGCTACAAAAAAGACGAAGCCCGTGCAGGCTGGAACAAACGTGCTGAAGCGATGGCCAAGAACTTCGATACCAAAGGGCTCGACGCACTTGGCCGCAGTACTGAAGTGATGGCGTGCTCACATCGATCAGCACACGGGCTCGCACTTGCAGCGCGTGGCATGCTGACGCAATACGACGGGCGGATTATCAATTCGTTGGACTCAGTCAAAGTGCCGACGCTGGTCGTGGTGGGGTCGAAAGATGAACAATACTTCGCCGCGACTGACTACATGACCAGTAAAATTCCTGGCGCGACCAAAGTCGTCATTCCCGACGCTGGCCATGCGCCAAACATCGATCAGCCTGAAGTATTCAACAAAGAGGTGTTAGAGTTTTTGGGGCGGGTCTGAGCTATTAAGGGCGCGGCACAGATGACGACATCGGAGAAGACTACTGCCAGCTGGTACGGAGTGGTGTAGGATGTGTACAACTTTCACGAATTAATAAGGTTGTAAGTATGACTGCGAAGCAGCCCCAAATAGTCTTAGAAGAAGTCACAGATGCTACTGAGCTGGCTAAAGCCCAGAAGCAGGATGAGCGATTTGCTCGTAATTGGGCATGGTTCGAAGCGCATGCGGCTGAAATCTACAATCAGTATCGCGGCAAATGCATTTGTATCGCTGGTGAAGAGCTTTTCGTTGCAGATACGCCTGAACAAGTCTTGATGAAAGCGACGACCGCTCATCCTGAAGATGACGGTCGCTTCACCCGTATCATTCCGAAAGAGAAGGTAGCCCGGATCTATATTGATCAACGGCGTATGGCATCTGTGTGATGATGAAATGACACGTCCTGTGATTAATGCAGAGATTTTGACACGTGATAGTTCCTGGATCAAAGTTCCGTTCCTCGTCGATACTGGCGCAGATCGGACTGTTTTCAGCGCTGATATTTTGGCTGCACTGCACCTCTCTCCCGTCGTGACAGGCGATCAAATCGGCGGTGTAGGGGGAATCGTCACGTCGGTTACCGTCGAAACACGAATTCGCCTCACTCGCGAGAACAATGGAAAAGTGACGCTGCGAGGACAGTATGCAGGCGTTACTGAAGTGGCTGCGCTGGACATGAGTGTCGTAGGGAGAGACATCACCAATCTTTTTTCTGTTATTGTTGACTGGCCACAGAAGGTCGTTTGCCTACTTGGGCAAAAGCACCAGTATGCTATCACCCAGTCTCCGTAATCGTCTTATTCGCTACAACCCAGGAGAAGGAAAAGGAGGGACTTTGATGGAAGCGTTACGTGATAATCCAGCCTTCGGTATCTATGCCCTTTGCGCGGCTATACTCGGGGTGAAGATGCTCGGTGCGGCGGTGTACACCGGGACGAGGCGCCAGAAAGTCGGCGGGTTCGTCAATCCAGAAGACGCGAAAAGGTTCGGCGGTGAGGGGGTAACTGCAAACTCGGACGAAGCGCCTGAAGTTGCGCGGGCGTTACGCATCCAGCGCAATGATCTTGAAAATATTCCGTTGTTCTTTGCCATCGGATTAATCTATGTGTTGAGTGGAGCGTCGGTCACCGGAGTCATGATTCTTTGTGGGCTGTTCACTGTGGCACGAGTCATTCATACGTTTGTTTACGCAAAAGGGATTCAGCCTACCCGTGCCATCTGTTTCGCTGTCGGTGCAGTGTGTACGCTCCTGATGATCTTCCGCATTATTGTGAACGTGATGTGATCATGGCCCATTGCAGAACAAATATGGAGGACAGCGCTAATGCCAACCCCAGCACTGGTCCTGACGAACAGTTTAGCTCCAGGTGCAGTAGAGAACCTCGTGACATATGCACGGATGGCGGAAGAGCGTGGTTTCCGTAGTGTGTTCGTCTCCGAGGCTGGTTCTGATGCATTGGCAGTTGCCCAGCACCTGGCAAGTGTGACCTCTCGCATTCAGGTTGGTACGTGTATTACGAACGTATATCTACGTCCGCCGTTGTTAGCGGCACTGCACGCAATGACGATCGATCGCTTCGCTCCAGGGCGTCTGCTGCTCGGACTCGGAACCAGTTCTGAAGCATTGAACAAATTGTATGGCGTTGAGATGAAAAAACCTGCGACTGTACTCCGTGAGTATGTGCGATCATTGACCAGTGCGTTACGTGGTGAACACGAGACACTGTCACAGATGAAAAAGATGGGCATGACTGTACCTCAAGCAGCGCATCAGATTCCTGTATATGTTGGCACAGCTTCACAAAAGTGTCTGGAAGTGACAGGAGAGTTAGCTGATGGATGTTTTACTTCCCAGTGCGCACCGCATGGGTTACAGGAAGTGAAGGAATATCTCAGCCGTGGAGCCCACCGTACTGGAAGATCACTGGCAGATATTCCGCTGGCGCCATTGGTCCATTGTTGTGTGGATGCTGATCGTGGCGTAGCACTCCGTGCGGTCCGGCGGGTGCTTGCGGCATATGGACAACGGCCTCTGTACAATCGTTTTTTGGCGCGGCAGGGATTTGTTAAAGAAGCAGAGCAGATTGCCGCAGCCGCGGCGAAAGGCGACATGGCTACCGCTGCTGCTGCGGTCTCAGAAGAGATGGCCGAGCAAGTCGCAGCCATGGGCACGCTTCAGCAATGCCACAAGAAAATTGAAGAGTTTGAAAAAGCCGGCGCCTCGTATGTCGTGCTCTTCCCGATGGCAATTGATGGGGATTATGATCGCGGGGTTAGAGCGACATTGGACGCGTTTGATCGCTAGGGTCACTTCCTCTAGGGAAAACCCACCACGATGTGGGTTTTCCCTATGGTTATGCGCTTCTCAACCTACTTAACGATGAGACCTGCGAAATCCTCCTGTTCGCGCCAGCTAGCAAGCATGTTGTAAAAGGGCACCGCACCCTCAGGGTACTGGCTCTCGAGGAAGCCCGCTCCTTCTTTTTTCCCTTCGCCGTTGTAGTACCCAGGCGTGCAGATGTTCTGATACTCGGTCATGAAGGTCGGTGCGGTCACCAACTTTACCCACTCCGTCTCGGCCTCGGGGGTGGGCTCCACTGCCTTCGCTTTGCGCGCGCTCACCTGCGTGACGATATAGGCGATGTGGTCGGCCTGCCCGTTCAGCATGTAGGTGAAGTTCGGCGCGAGACCGGTCTGCGTGAGACCCATGTGGAAGCAGTTCGGGAAGCCGTGGCTCAGGAAGCCGTGGTAGGTCTTCATGCCCTGCGCCCAGTAGTCGGAGAGGGACACGCCATTGCGGCCGTACACCTCGAACTCGGAGCGCCGCGTGTACGCCGTCCCAACTTCGAAGCCGGTCGCGTAGATCAGGCAGTCCACTTCGTACTCGACGCCGTCCACAACCACTGCGGTCTCGGTCACGCGCTCGACGCCCTTCCCCTTGGTGTCCACCAGCTTCACGTTGGGGCGGTTGAAGGTGGGCAGATACTCATCATTGAAGGTCGGGCGCTTGCACCATTGCCCGTACCACGGCTTGAGTGCCTCGGCCGTCGCCTGGTCGCTCACGATCGAGGACACGCGATCGCGAATCTCGTTCATCTTCTGGTAGTCGGCGATCTCCGACAGAACCGCCTTCGCTTCGTTAGAAAGCTCCGATTGCCCCTTGCCTGCCATCAGCTTGGAGAGGTTCTTAAAGAGGCTCGTCCACTTGTCGCCGACCAGATCTTCATCGACGGGAAGCCCAGCCAAGAGGGAGCAGAAGTTGGTGTTCCGATATTCTTGCCATCCGGGCGTGAGCGTCTTCACCCATTCCGGGTCGGTGGGCTTGTTGCCGCGTTCGTCCACTGAGGACGGCGTACGCTGGAACACGTAGAGCTGCTTTGCGTACTGGCCGAGATGCGACACGGACTGAATCGCCGTGGCGCCGGTCCCGATAATGCCCACGCGTTTGTCCGCAAGTTTGTGCATACCGCCGGTGGTATCGCCACCAGTGTAGTTGTAGTCCCAGCGACTCGTGTGGAAGGTATGCCCCTTGAACTTCTCGATCCCAGGAATTGCGGGAAGCTTGGGCCGGTTCAGCGGCCCACTCGACATGATCACAAAACGCGCCTTGAAGACATCGCCGCGATCGGTGGTGATCGTCCAGCGCCCTGTCTCCTCGTTCCAGCGCACCTCTTTTATCTGCGTCTGGAAGCAGGCCCGCTCGTAGAGGTTGAAGTGTTTCCCGATCCGCTGAGCGTGCGCAAAGATCTCCGGCGCAAAGGAATACTTTTCCTTCGGGATATAACCAGTCTCTTCGAGCAGCGGCAGATACACGTAGGATTCGATGTCACACTGGGCGCCGGGATAGCGGTTCCAGTACCAGGTCCCGCCAAAATCACCGGCCTTCTCAACGATGCGAATGTCAGTGATCCCAGCCTTCTGCAGCCGCGCCGCCGACAGGAGGCCGCCAAAGCCCCCACCGACGATCACTACATCGATCTCTTCTTGAATCGCGGGGCGCGTGAAGCCCGGCTCGACGTAGGGGTCCATATTGTAGTGCGCGTGCGCACCTGTGATTTCTTGGTATTGGTGGTTCCCGTCCGCGCGCAAACGCTTTGTGCGCTCCGCGGCGTACTTCTGGCGCATCTCACCAGGGTCGAAGCCCAGTTCTGCGGGAGTCGGAATTCCGTTTGGTGTGGATTGTTCTACTGCTACACTCATCGTGTTAGCCCTCCTTCTCGATTAGGATGCTTTCCTTGCGGAGCATCTCAAGTGTTTCGTCATTAGGGAATGTCTGGTCCCTAGTTTCATAGGGTGAAATTTTGCACATCGATACAATTTTTACAAGAAGATGGAGAGCCTTAGCGACCCGGGGGAGCAGCGGATGTTGCAGCTATTGGGCAGCCGCTATTTTGTGGTTTTTCACGCGTGAGCGTTTTTTCTTCCCCCGACCTGTTGACGCTCTCTGCTCGAAGTTTGAGCATACTTCACTAACCAAGCGGCTTTCTTCACTTCTGCTGTCCTTTCCGAGAGCATGCGAACAGAGAGGGTTAGTACGGCGTCCCATCTTTATGCGCAAACTGCCACTTCCCGTCGGAACCTAAGACGGCCTGAATATCATCAGCCGGATAGCTACCCGTATCACCTGCACTACGGTCGCCAACTTCAAGAAGCACAACGTCAGTCTCTGTACGATTGACGAGATGATGTCCCAAGCCTGTGCCTCCTTTGAATCCAGCACACATACCAGGGCCAAGCAGGGTTTCGCCAGCTTCAGTAACTAACGTCGGTTGGCCTTCGAGAATATAGATAAACTCGTCCTGGCGTGAGTGGGCATGGTGCAGGGCAGACACAGCTCCCGGAGTCAGGCGCGTCAAGTTAACGCCGAAATTGGTGAGACCGAAAAGATCGCCTAGCGGTCGTTTCACGCGCCCAGCCATACGCGAAGCAAACGGTTCTGGGTAATTCGAGGGTTTCGTGCGTGCTGGTGCGTCAGCGGCCATGATCGTTGTGGGGTATCGGGTCTTGTTCATAGAGTTTCTCCTGACTTTCAGTTCTTACTTTTTTGCAGAGGTGAGGACAGACCTCTTATTCTTTCTGTGGGAGGGCTTCAGTGGCTACGTCTTGCATTTCTGGGTCTCGGTCGTGCTCGGCGATGTCGTGTAGTTCGATTTAGATACCGACGACTTCTTTTGTCAAACGTGCTAATCTTTTCGCATGGCTACGATCACGTTTGACACTCTCAAATTCACTAAGAAACTCAAAGAGGCAGGTTTTCCCGAAGCCCAAG
>JAYVFX010000421.1:0-2035 GCA_043772795.1 Deltaproteobacteria bacterium | reverse complement strand
TGGCGCTGGCAAGAATTGCGGCCGCAGCTCTTACGTGCCGGCGAGCTGGTTTCGGCTGCTGAGGCTGAGCGCCGCGTACTGATGTTGCTCAACCCAGGACTCGAAGGCCGAATCGCAACGACGCACACCTTGTACGGCGGACTACAGCTGATTCTTCCTGGCGAAGTTGCGGCGACCCATCGTCACACGCCCAATGCCTTGCGCTTTATTATGGAGGGCGAGGGGGCGTACACCGTGGTTGATGGTGAGAAGATGACCATGTCGTTTGGTGACTTTGTCTTAACACCAAACTGGACCTGGCATGACCACGGCAGCGAGGGCAGTGGGCCGGTCGTCTGGCTCGATGGGCTTGATATTCCCTTGGCGACCATGCTTGAAGGTATTTTCTTTGAACCGTTCGCGCAGGAGGTGCAACCGCTGACAAAACCACTAAACAACTCAGTCGGTGAGTACGGCAAAAGTGGACTGTTGCCATCCTGGCAACGTGTTTCTGGTGCGCTCTCACCGCTGCTCAAATACGCCTGGAAAGATGCCCGTGAAGCGGTCGCCAGTTTGAGTGCTCATGCCGAAAGTCCGTTTGACGGCGCGATCGTCGAGTATGTGAATCCGGTCAATGGTGGTCCGTCGCTCCCGACCATGGCCAGTTTCCTTCAGCGGCTCAAACCAGGGCAGAAAACTGAAGCGCATCGTCATAGTGAGAGTTCCATCTATCTCGCGGTCGAGGGAAATGGCTACACGATGATCGAAGGTAACCGTTACGAGTGGTTACCGGGTGATGTCTTTGCCTTACCGACGTGGTGTACCCACAACCATGAGAATCTCTCCGCAAGCAAAGATGCGATTCTCTTTTCGTTCACTGATAGACCAGTGATGAAGGCGTTCAATCTGTTTCGTGAACAAGCGATGTAATTTCCGTCCTAACGGCAAATGGTCCCCTCGCCCCGAAGGGGAGAGCTTTGAGGGGGTAGGTTCTTACTATGAAAAGAGACGTGACGTCATTCCCGCGAAAGCGGGAATCCAGGAGGCTAAACTCCTGGCCAGAGCTGAATCTCCCTGGATGCCCGCCTGCGCGGGCATGACGAGCTAGTCCACTCCTACGGATAATAAACTAGCGCCAATTGCGGTGTGGATGAAAAACCTACCCTCGTGAGGAAGGGGAGAGAAAGAAGGAAGCCATTATGCTCCAAACCATGATTGTTGGTAGCTTACCGCGGCCCACCTGGCTTGTCCCGGCTGGGCAAATGTATGTGCAATGGAAGTTAGCGGGCGATGCGCTTCAAGAAGGACAAGACGATGCCGTTCTTCTTGCTCTGACCGACCAAGACGATGCCGGACTTGATATTTTCACTGATGGTGAACAACGACGGCGGCATTATATTTGGGGATTTGTGGAGGGACTTGAAGGCGTGGATTTTAGCCAGCTTGTGAAAATTCCTACGCGTGGTGGTCGCTATGGCAACATGGTTGATGCGGCGCGTGTGGTTGCTCCGCTCCGTCGACGTGGAGCGATTGTCAGTGAGGCCGTCCGGTTCCTCAAACGCCACACCAATAAGCCGGTAAAAGCAACGCTCCCTGGTCCGATGACGACAACAGATACGTTGGCGGATGAGTACTACCGCAACCGCCGAACCCTGGCGACTGAACTCGCAAAGTTGCTTAATGACGAGGCTCATGAATTAGCCGAAGCCGGTGCTGATATCGTGCAGTTCGATGAACCGTGTTTCAACATCTACTTGGATGAAGTTGAAGAGTGGGGCGTTCGCACCCTTGAAGACGCGGCCAAAGGACTACGGGCAAAGAAAGCTGTTCACATCTGTTACGGCTATGGGGTCGATATCGTGTTGAAATGGAAAAACCAGAATACTGATTGGAGTCATTACTGGCGGACGTTACCGCTGTTACGTACGAGTGCGATCGATATGATCTCCGTTGAATGTGCGGCTTCCGGTGTAGACCCTGCCGTACTGGCACAAGCCAAGGGTAAAGACTTGATGGTTGGTGTGATCGACGTCGGCACTGAGGAGATCGAGACTGC